>PHCL01000073.1 GCA_002842195.1 Betaproteobacteria bacterium HGW-Betaproteobacteria-20
AAGCAGAGCGTTTGCTGGATTCCCTGACTTGCAACAGCACAGTATTAAGGCTTTCCGGTATTTATGGTACTGGCAGGTTGCGTATGATTAACTTAGCAAAATCGCCTGAAAGCTGGCCAGCAAAAAATAGCTGGACTAATCGCATCCATCGTGATGATGCAGCCGCATTTATGGTACATTTGATAAAAAATGTGCTGACCGTTAATACAGTAAATGCGGTCAAGCCTTGTTATATTGTCACTGACTCAAAACCTGTTAGCCAATATGAAGTATTGCGCTGGATTGCAACGCAGCTACATACAAACATACCCGCCAGTATAAATCCGCCTGTGGAAGGCGGAAAGCGCCTGAGTAATCAAGCCATGCTTGCCACTGGGTTTATTTTGCAATATCCAGATTACCAAACAGGGTATCAAGCGTTACTGACTGAATATATCATCAATCAAACTGCCTCTTTATAAGCTTAGTATGCGGCTATTTATTGTTTTCATCGTATTAATGTTTTCTAATTCAGCCTTGGCAAAAGAGGATTTTAATACATGGTTAAATGCACTTAAGCAAGAAGCATTAGGCGCAGGAATTTCTGAAAAAACTACCACTGATATAGTCAACCATATTGAGTTCTTACCTAATATCATCAGGCTGGACCTTACCCAGCCAGAATTTATCAGCCCATTTCTTGAGTATTACCAAAAGCGTGTTGATGCCCGTAAGATAGCCCGTGGACGCGAGTTGCTTATTGAACATGCGCTTTTTCTTAATCAAATAGAGGTGCAATATGGCGTGCCAAAATCAATATTAATTGCATTTTGGGGGATGGAGACCAATTACGGCAACTATCAAGGTAATATTGACACGCTCTCTGCACTTGCTACGCTGGCTTATGAAGGTCGTCGTGCAGGATTTTTCCGCAATCAATTGTTGGATGCAATGCACATAGTTGATGCTGGTTATGCTGATATAGAGCAATTGCACGGCTCTTGGGCAGGCGCATTTGGCAATATGCAGTTTATGCCAAGCACTTTTATGATGTTCGCAGTAGATGGCGATGGTGATGACCGCATCGACATTGTGAACTCTACGGATGATGCCTTTGCTTCAGCCGCCAATTATTTATCTCAAGTAGGTTGGCGCAAAGGTGAACCGGTCATGATAGAAGTGCAGTTGCCCGCTAATTTTGAGTGGGAAAATGCACAATATACTTTAAGAAAACCAATTTCGGAATGGGTACAATTAGGCGTAACTGCGGTGCGGGGCAGGGCTGATGTAACTGATAATAGTTTAGATAAAACGCGCACTTCCATTAAAAAATCTAAAGTTAAAAAAACAGGCGCTAAAAAAACAAAAAGAAGTAGCGTTCAAGTGACTTATAACATGATTAAAACTACTACACCTTTAACGACCACACCTATTAGGTTGCCAGATATGAACGCACAAGCTGCCATTATATTGCCACAGGGCTGGCGCGGCCCAGCATTTATGGTATTTGATAATTTTGACGCGGTGATGGATTGGAACCGCTCAATCAACTATGCGTTATCAGTGGCGCAGTTAGCCAAGCGCATTAATGGCAAGCCACAAATATTGGGTGGGCAATTTGCTGAAGTCGGCGCACTGTCATCTGAGCAGTTGTTTGATCTGCAAGCTATACTTAATGCGCAAGGTTTTGATGCTGGTGAACCAGATGGCTTTCCTGGCAAACAAACGCAGGCGGCTATTCGCGCCTATCAGCTTTCGCAACAACTGCCTGCCGATGGTTATGCCAGTCCAGATTTTTATAACAATTTAAAGCGTACTATTAGCGCGTTAAAAACCAGCCAGTGAGACTTGCCCTATTTCTTGTTGCGGCTAATACTTCATGGTAAAAAGTATCCGATAAAAACATCACCAATCTGCCGCCAATAGGCGCAATATCCAAGTACGTTATATCTGGGAGTGGCAGGGGTGGTATATCAAGCGAGGCATCTGCCTGATTAAGGTAAAGGCGTAAATGTCCACCGTCTTCTTCAAGCCAATCTTGGTTTAAGTATAAAATACAACTAACCTGCCGTACCGCCTGATCTATCTTTCGTATGTTCGTATCAATTTTAAATCGGTCAATATGCTTTTTGTAGCCAGCACCAATCGGATACAGTGCCAAGTGGCTTTCCAGTGCAAATAAGCCCAAATATAAGTGCTCATTCAAGCCGACGCGCAACTTCTCCATTTGCTTAAAATAAACTAGTTGTGCAACGCTTGCATTAGCCTCGTTCAACCAACAAATAGAATCACCTCGCAAATCCTCGTTAAGGTTAATCTGCGTCTTCCCAGTACCGGCTTTATGCAAATGTGCTACGGCATTTAACGCGCTGATTTCATCAGCCAGTATTAAAATGCTAGCCTGCAGCATAAAATCATCCATCACACAAAAACCATGCTCAGTAATTTTATTTAACTGCTCTTCAAGATTATGTGCGATGTATTGAGATAACATCTCGCTATTATACGTTTGATGTTTGCGTGTAAGCTCACAATCAGCTAAAATCGCGCTCTGTTTGAATTTAGCGAGTTTTTCATTCAAAAAGCTTTGTACAAACAGCAATTCAAAATATAGGCGGTTAGCTCAGTTGGTTAGAGCGCTTGGTCGACATCCAAGAGGTCAGCAGTTCGAGTCTGCTACTGCCTACCAGTAAAATCAATGAGTTAGAATATCTCACGTTGTAAGCGTTGATTGTTTACATGTCATCTATTTCAACGGCTATCTAAAAAGGGTATCCGTAATATGTGGTTGATAACCCACTAAATCTCACCACGTTCAATCATCCTTACCAGTGTTGATAAGTCAGCGCCATAGTTCTTTGCCTTTTCTTCAGCGCGTGCTGATGGATATGAATCACCCAGCGAGAACATTGCATAACCTGTCTCTGCTCTACACTCAAACTTTGGCCTTGGTTGAACAACTTTATTGAGCCACTACAATTTCATGCGTCTGGTGCTAACGTAGATACCAGCGCGTCTGCCATACATCGGCAGGTCTTTAATCATCTGTTCACGGCGGCCAAAGCCGACCAAATTCTTTGACTGGCAGGTAGGACATTGGCTTGGAATAGCTTTTGTCTCAGCCTTAATGTGATAATCATGGTCGGTATTATTCACGGAAATTACGGCGTAGTCCACCAGGTTCAGTATGTTTGCAGGCGTGGTGGTTGTGTGTTGAGGACGCTGAATATTATTGATTAATATGATTTTAAATGGATGCTTGTATTAGAGTTACCGCATTGCTTGCCCAGCCAATTTCTTAAGTTCTGCGCTGACCTTATCTGCAAGTCTATTTGCACTACTTGCGGTGGTATGGTTATCCAGCCAAGAGCCTTCCATCTGGACGTAGTTGGTAAATACCTTCTGTTTTGTTTTAACGTCGACTAACAAAAGTCTTGGATAAACGAACAGGTAGGTCGGTTTCATGGCCACACCTATGATTATGTAATCGGCGCCGCTACCCTCAGCCAGACTTGCCGCAATATCGGTATGGTCGAATAGATAGGTAGCAGATTGCGTTACTGCTATCGCTTTAATTTTGTCATTTACTGGCACAATCTCTACGCCATCAGCAGCAAGTTTCTGTTTAAACGCGACGTTAAAATGTGCAATACGTGCCAGCTCTTCTGGGGGGTTAGGTAAGTCTGTGAGGTCGTTAAGAGGAAAGTATAAGACCATGACTTTGCCAATTGATGCAGTAGCAGTTGGTACGGCTGGTTCAGCATTAGTTGGTTCAATGGCTACTGGTACGGCAATGGCTGATTCAGCGGCAGTTGGAGCTACAATCAGTTTAGTAGTTGTTGACCCAGCGCAGGCAGTTAACGTGACTAAGCCAGTTAGGCTTAGAAGAAAAATGACTTTTAGAATTAAACTTTTCATGGATGCATCTCCTTCGTGGTAAGTTTATCAACATATATGCGGTGGCTTGCAAGCCGCCAATTTAACATCTATATCATTATGATTATAATTATACTTACAGGTCGGTATACATTTTATTTTGCAATCTCGTATCAACCATATAACACGATTTATGTTAAAAAAATTAATGTTCAATTTTTCGGTATCAATCGTTTATTACGATTCAGCATGAATAAACACATAATCATTAAATTGCTAAATCAACCACATATTACGGATACTTCTAAAGAGTTACGGTTAACCTTGGGTTTTCTCGCGGTAACTTTGTCCTACAAAGACTGCGAAGGGTGAAGTCCAAAGCTTAAACTACTAACTAATTAGATGGAATAAGCCAAAAAGCATAATGTAAAAGAGCAACGCAATGATTTCCTAAAAACCTACGAGCGAAAAACACTGCCCTGTGAGTCAATGCCAAAGCGGCTTACAGAGCATCACCATTGAAGGCTTAGTTTATATAGACTTACAGCAAAGAATTATAGTGCGTTTTTTTTATTTCTCTGGTGTTGATGTACGAAGTAAAAGCGTTAAACTTAGGCCATGAATAATCCACGTAATACGCCGGAAATTTTGGTAGAAAAACCTAATTTACACTCCAGAAATAAACATCGCGGTCGTTATGATTTTGACAATCTGATTCAGGCCAACCCTGCGTTAGCCAGTTTTGTTAAATTAAACGCTTACCACGATGCCTCTATCGATTTTGCTAATCCACAGGCGGTGAAGGCGCTGAATCAGGCCTTGCTAAAACAGTTTTACAACATTTCGGTATGGGATATTCCTGCGCAGTATCTTTGTCCGCCCATTCCTGGCCGCGCTGATTATCTGCATTACCTTGCAGATTTGCTGGCATCCAGCAATGCTGGTGTCATTCCACGAGGTGAATCTGTCCGGGTGCTGGATGTCGGTGTGGGCGCGAACGTTATTTATCCGCTTATTGGCAATCGTGAATATGGCTGGCATTTTGTGGGCTCAGACATTGACCCTATTGCGCTTGCTAATGGGCAGGGTATTTTGGATGCCAATGGACTATCCGCGACAATTGAACTGCGTTTGCAGGCTTCGCCATTAGCCGTCTTTAAAGGCATTGTGAGGCAAGGGGAGCGATTTAATCTCACTATGTGTAATCCACCTTTTCATGGCTCTCTAGAGGAAGCCAATATTGGCACACAGCGAAAATGGCAAAATCTAGGCAAAGGCGCCAGTAAACTTGGTCATAAGAGCCAAGCCCCTGCATTGAACTTTGGCGGTCAGGCTGCTGAGTTATATTGTGCCGGTGGCGAGGTGGCGTTTGTTAACCGCATGGTGAATGAGAGCGCACAATTTGCGTCACAATGTTACTGGTTTACTACGCTGGTTTCAAAGGCTGCCAGTCTGCCCAGTATTTATCGGGCCTTAATAGCTGTACATGCGCTGCAAGTGAAAACCATAGACATGGCACAAGGCCAGAAGAAAAGTCGCATAGTTGCCTGGACTTTTCTTAAGGGTTAGTGTGCTTATTTCATGGTGGGCATCGAAAATTCTGAGCCGGTACTTTTAGTGGCTGCTGGCCAGCGTGAAGTGGTCGTTTTAAGGCGCGTATAGAAGCGCACGCCTTCCATGCCGTAGATGTGATGGTCACCAAATAGCGAGCGTTTCCAACCACCAAAACTATGGAAGGCAATCGGCACTGGAATCGCTACATTCACGCCGACCATGCCTGCTTGTACCCGATTGGTGAACGCCCTTGCAGCCTCACCATCGCGGGTGAAAATGGCGGCGCCATTGCCAAATTCATGCTCGTTGACCAGTTTTAAGGCTTCTTCAAAATTAGCCGCACGCACGATGGCTAACACAGGGCCGAAAATTTCTTCTTTATAAATACGCATGTCTTTGCTGACATAATCAAATAAGCATGGTGCCAGAAAAAAGCCTTTTTCATGACCTTTATGGCTGTAATCACGGCCATCAATCACTAGTTTTGCGCCTTCAGTTACGCCTAAGTCGACATATTCCTTGACCTTGGCAAAGTGCTGTGGCGTGACGAGCGGACCCATATCTGCTTTTTCATTCAAACCTTGGTCTATGGTGATGGTTTTCACTTTTGCCTTTAATATCTCAACCAGTTTGTCTGCAACATCGCCCACTGTGACAGCAACAGAAATCGCCATGCAGCGCTCGCCCGCTGAACCATAGCCTGCACCAATCAAGGCATCCGCTACTTGGTCTAGATCTGCATCTGGCATCACCACCAAATGATTTTTTGCACCGCCCAAGGCTTGCACGCGTTTGCCGTTTTTGCTACCTGTGTGGTAAACATGTTCTGCAATTGGTGTGGATCCAACAAAGCTGATGGCTTGTACGCGTTTATCTGAAAGCAACACATCTACGGCTTCTTTGTCGCCATTCACTATGTTGAACACTCCCGCCGGCAAGCCTGCCTGCGCTAATAAATCTGCTAGCATTAAACTCGCACCAGGCGTTTTTTCCGAGGGCTTCAGTACAAATGTGTTGCCTGTTGCCAACGCCATTGGAATCATCCACAGCGGCACCATAATGGGAAAATTAAATGGTGTTATGCCTGCCACTACGCCCAATGGCTGGCGCATGCTATAAGTATCGATGCCGGTACCGACCTGATCGTTAAAGTCACCCTTCATCAGGTGCGGTATGCCGCAAGAAAACTCCACTACTTCAATGCCGCGCGTCACTTCGCCGCGTGCGTCTGAGATGGTTTTGCCGTGTTCTAGCGAAATGGCTTTGGCTAAGTCATTCGCATGTTCATCAAGCAAGGCTTTGAACTTGAACATAATGCGCGCACGGCGTAATGCCGGCGTGGTTGACCAGGCGGGGAAGGCTGCTTGAGCAGCAGCAATCGCGGCTTCGGTTTCTGTTGCCGAGGCATTACAAAGTTTCGCTTGAACTTCGCCTGTAGCTGGGTTGTACACGTCACTGAATCTAGCGTTTGTACCAATTACATGC
>PHCL01000074.1 GCA_002842195.1 Betaproteobacteria bacterium HGW-Betaproteobacteria-20
GCATAGCATCTATGCTAGCGCGTATTTGGTTTTGTTCTACGTCCATCCATTGTTGAACAACAGTGTCCATGCCCAGTCTTCTTAATTAGCCAGCTATGTTCAATAAGTAATGCTACTGATGCCGTGTTAGTAACGGTAACTAACTTATAAGTATCATAACAAAAATATACATTGAGCATGCACATCTGAATGAACATTAATGGATGTTGTAGATGCCAATCAATTTACTAGGAGATATAAAATGCTTATGACTAATCAACATGTTATTGCGACAGCTGTTTTTGCTTTATTTACTTTAGCGGCCATTAACGCCAATGCAGAATCGGTCGCTGGGCAAAGCAAATGTATTTATAAACCGACCGCAGCCAATGTTGCCAACACCGATGGTTACGTTGTGTTGTTAAGCGAAACCGCATGTACCTTTAGTGGCAGTGGCTTTGGTGAAGGCGCAACAGTACTAAACCAAGAAGTTGCTAATTTACATCAAGGCACAGGCGACAATTCAGGCTATTACACGATTACAAACGGCGCTGATTCTACTATTGCCAAATGGAGTGGCAAGGTCAATACTGTGATGAAAGACGGCAACCCAATGACTAGCACTAGAGGCCAATGGGAGTATGTAGGCGGCACCGGTAAATATCAAGGCGTTAAGGGCAAAGGTGAATATAACGGTTACTTTACTTCCGCCACAGAATACACTGTAGATTGGAAAGGTAGAAAAGATTAGCCTTTATTTCAAACCACGTTGATTACGATAGTGCAATGTGGTTTGACTTTTCTTAATGATGGTCTTTTATTCAACAGTAGAGGTTTGTCATGAACACAAAATCACTCCCAGCGATGGATCAATTCCGCGAATTTTCTAGCTACCCCGTCAGCCAATTTGCACAAACTAAAATCACCACGCCACCCGCTTCCGGTCAAGTTAAACTTGATGAAACCATCGCACATTTACGCGAAGCCGCGTGGAAATTTGCCACCTTGCCGATGAATAAGCGAATTGCTCTCGTCACCAGTATGCAGCAAGGTTACGTAAAAGTAGCAGAGGCAATGGTGCAAGCGGGTTGCATGGCTAAAGGTATTTCATCTGATTCAAACCTCGCGGCCGAAGAATGGGCGAGTGGCGCATGGGGCGTAGTGCGCCAATTGCGCTTAGTGCGTGAAAGTTTGCAATCTATCGCAAGCACAGGTAATACCGAAGTTGGCAAAGTAAAACGCACAGCGGCAGGTAATTTAGCCGTACAGGTTTACCCTAATAACGCGATTGATGGCATGTTATTTAAAGACATTACGGTAGATGTGCATATGCAAGCCCATATCACCGAACAAAATCTAGTAGCCGACCGTGCTAGCTTTTACAAACAACCCAATCATCAGGGTAAGGTGGCGTTAGTACTAGGCGCGGGAAATATTGCAAGCATCGGCATTATGGATGTGATTACCAAAATGTTTAACGAGGGCAAAGTCTGCATCCTCAAAATGAACCCTGTGAATGCCTACCTTGGCCCGTATATTGAAGAAGCCTTTAAAGCCGCTATTGATCAACAGTTTTTAGCGGTGGTGTATGGCGGCGCAGAAGTCGGCAGACATTTGGTGTATCACCCCAAAATTGATGAAGTGCATTTAACAGGTTCGGACAAAACTTATGCGCAAATTGTGTGGGGAAATAACGGGCAAGAAGCTGATGAACGTCGTGTACAAAATCAGCCTTTATTACGTAAACCCATTACCGCAGAGCTAGGCAATGTCTCGCCAATTATCGTGGTGCCAGGCCCTTATACCGATAAAGAAATACGCTTTCAAGCCGAGCAAATTGCTACTGCGTTTACCATGAATGCGTCCTTTATGTGCTGTGCTGCCAAAGTGCTGGTCATGCCTAAAAACTGGGATGGTACCGCACGTTTTGTTAAAGCTTTACAAGAAGTGTGTGCAGAAATCCCAACAAGAATCGCCTACTATCCAGGGGCAGAAGATCGTTGGCAAGACATTACAAAAAACCGCAGCAATGTCACTAATATAGGAAAACCACTAGCCAATGAGCTACCCTGGACGTTTATTTCTGATTTAAACCCTGATAATACCAATGAAGTGTTATTTAAAGACGAGCCATTTTGTTCAGTCATCAGTAGCGTACAAGTAGGCAATGCCAACCCAATCGAGTTTTTGCAGGCAGCAACAACTTTTGTGAATAATCGCCTGTGGGGCACGCTTAGTGCCACATTGGTGGTGCATCCAAAATCGCTTAAAGTCGCCAACACTAGCGCTGCATTTGAACAAGCGATTAACCAGCTTAAATATGGCACGATTGCCGTCAACACCTTTATTGGACTCTTATTTTGCACAGGCACTGCACCTTGGGGCGCATATCCTGGCTCAACATCAAAAGACATTCAAAGTGGCAACGGTTTTGTGCATAACACGGCCATGCTTGAAGGCATAGAAAAAGTCGTGATGCGTGCGCCACTCACTGCGTTCCCCAAACCTGCCTGGTTGGCCAGCCATAAAAAGGCAAAAGTGGTCACGCAAAAATTAGTGGCAATGGAAGAAAACGCAAGCTGGGCAAAAGTACCAGGCATTGTGATGGCGGCAATGCAGGGTTAATAATCTATCCTGGAAAGGGAAGTATCATGCGTATCGAAAACTTAAGCAATGACTATATCAACGCTTGGAACGCGCACGATTGCATTGCTTTGAGTGCCACTTTTGCCACAGATGGGGTCTATAGTGACCCGTCTGTGGGTGAGGTTTCAGGAAAATCCCCAGAAATATTTGCAGAGCATTTATGGCAAGCTTTCCCCGATTTAAATTTTGAAGTAAGCCGCTATGCGCAGATTAGCGAAATTAGAGTAATTCTAGAATGGGTGATGCGGGGTACCAACACAGGCTCACTGATGGGTTTGCCGCCTACGGACAAGTCTATTATGCTAAAGGGCATTGACGTGATTGAAGTAAGCGAAGATGGTATTAAATCTGTGACTGGGTACTTTGACACCAAAATAATACCGACGCAGCTCGGACTGGATGTGATTGTGCAACCTAAAGCAATTGGCCCTTTTGAATTTGGCACCTCTATATCATTACAATCTGGCAACAAAACCAAACCTGGCGCCTTTGGCATCACCACAATCTGGAATGAGGCTGATCAGACCATCGAGATTCAAACCCGTTCTAAAGACACTATGAAAGAAATGATGAGAATGGAAGGCTTTATTGGTACCGTCGTAGCGAGGATAGGTGGACGCGGCATTACCATTAGCGCATGGGAGAAACCAGAAAATATCGCGCAAATCATGGCTAGTCCTGCGCATCAAGAAGCAATGAAGCAATACTATTCCAATCTGTCTTTTGGAGGATTTACTAGCGTTTGGATTCCCCACCACATTAACCCAATGAAAGTGCGTTGCATGGTGTGCAATAAAATGAATGATTCTGCAAAAGGCATGTGTGAATGCGGTGGCACCTTAGCAGAAGCGCCAGCATATTTTTAACAGATAAGCGCGAAACACCACATTAGCCTAAGTAGGATGAGCTAATGAATTAAGCATGTTGTGATATCCATGACTTTTGAATGCTTGATTGTAAAAAATACATGAATTCGGTTGAAAATATAGATTGTTTAGTTGGATTTCCGGCTAATCCTAACCACTGATTCACGCATCCACCAAAGCATCACAACGCCTGGTACTGCCATCACTACCGAGAACAGGAAAAAGCTAGCCCAGCCAAAGCTTTCTGACAATACGCCGGCAACCGGGCTGACATAAATACGCCCCACCGCCGCTAGTGCGGATAGCAGCGCATAATGTGTCGCGCTGAACTGGTTGCTGCATAAGCTCATCAATAGCGCCACAAATGCGGCCGTACCCATGCCGCTGGTAATATTTTCTAATGCGATTGCACTCATCAGTAAACTGTCAATCTGCGTGGGAACCGCCACTGCCACAAAACCCAAGTCAAACGGCATTAAAGTAAAGCTTCCCCACGCGCCTTTACCCAGCACTGCCAAAGCATAAAAGCCAAAATTGGACAGTAACTGTAATATGCCAAAGCTCATGAGCGCCTGAAATAACGAGAGACGCATCATGAGTAATCCCGCTATAAATGCGCCGATAATGGTCAGCCAGATACCGATAATTTTATTCACAATGCCTACTTCAATTTGTGTGAATAACATGCCTTTTAGTAAAAATGGCGTAAATAAGCTGCCCGCAAAGGCATCCCCCAGTTTATAGAGAATAATCAGAATCAAAAATGCCCAGGCACTTTTTTGATTAAAATAGCTGGATAATGACTGCGTGAGGGTGGCAAAGCCAACGAATTGCGCTACTTTCACACCCAAAGGCAGCGCCACACTCAGGCTTACCAATACATAGGCCAATTGCATCCATTTATTGGCTTCATTAAAATCAACGCCTACTGCCGAAAAGGCCAGCCGTGTGATATACACCCCAGCCAGCACCCCAAGGACCAATGCTAAAAAGCCTAACAATTCTTTTTTCGGATCTGAATGGAGTGGCTTGATATCGCTTTTTACGCTAGGCAAAAATACGAAAGAAAATAGGGCGGCAAATAGCATCACGCCAGCCATCATGGCGTAAACACGGCTCCAGCTATGCCATTGGTCTGCCCAAATAAGCGCAATGCCGCCAGATAAAATCATGCCTATTCGATAACCTAATACCGACATTGAAGCACCGATACCGCGCTCGGCAACTTCCAGCACGTCGGTACGATAAGCATCAATCACAATATCCTGCGAAGCCGATAAAAAGGCGACTAATAATGCTACCACGGCGAATGTGGCGGGCCTTATTTCATAAGAGATTGTAGAAAGATAATAAATGCTGGCTGCTAAAACCAGCTGGGTAAGCACCAGCCAGCCACGCCGCCGACCAAGCAGCGGCGGCTCAAATCGATCCATCAATGGCGCCCACAAAAACTTAAAGGTATAAGGCATGCCCACCAGCGCTAAAAAACCAATCGTCGCAATGGCCACGCCGTCGGTTGTCAGCCATGCCTGCATTGCCTGCCCGGTAAGCGCCAACGGCAAGCCGGAGGTAAACCCCAAAAACAGTATTGAGATGAGTCGCTGCAGGCGCTGAAATTTTTTAAACATGAGGTAGATTATTCTAATTTTTCTATCAAAGCCGTATTCTAACGAAAATCGTGTGCAGATACTTAAGGGTATCTCTAAAAATTCAAGTTTCTATGCCAGGCAAGGCGTGAACAAAAAATAATGAGGCGGTATATGTTTGATATATAACGAGTTATTTTTTGCGAGCAACGCAGCATGGCGACGAAAATTGAATTTTTAGATGTGCCCTTAAAAAATGTAAGTCTTTATGGTTATAGGTGACTAACTATCATCAATACATTTGGAGCGCCTGATGAAAAAACGATTGTTTCTGATTGGGTTTTTTGCACTGGTTACGAGTTTACCTGCTATTGCCGCCGGGTGTAGCGCAAAAAGTGGCACGATGACAGTGCCTTTATTAGAGCTTTATACCTCAGAAGGTTGCAGCAGTTGCCCGCCAGCGGATAAATGGTTATCCGGACTAAAGCTGGATTCCAGCAAAGTAGTGCCGCTCGCTTACCATGTGGATTATTGGGATTATATTGGCTGGAAAGATCGATTCGCGAAAGCTGAATACAGTGACAGGCAACGTAAATCTGCCACATTTTCCGGTGCCGGTTTTGTTTATACCCCACAATTTATGTTGAACGGCCGTGATTTTAAGGGTGCAGATGAATCACGTTTAAATTCAGCCATCATAAGTAACCAAAAGTTGGCCTCACGCGCTAATTTAAGCTTACAGGCAAACACTCAAACCAATGGTGAAATTACTGTAACAGCCCGGGCGCAGGCGGTGAAACCAGTTGATGCTCAACATGCCGATGTTTTTGTGGCGATTTATGAAAATAAATTGGCCAGCAAGGTGAATGCAGGTGAAAACAGTGGCCGCGAATTAAAGCATGATTATGTGGTGAGAGCGTTATTTGGCGCCTATCAGATTAAGCATAAAAATGAATTCACCCAAAACTTTAGGCTCGACCCAGCATGGAAAAAACGTGGCTACCAATTCGAAAATATGGGCGCGGTAATTTTTGTGCAAAACTCAAAAACAGGTGAGATTATACAAAGTCTGGCATTGAAGTTTTGTGACAGTTATAGCTAGTTCCATCAATAATGACAGTCACCTATTGTTTTTGGTAGGAGCGACGACCCGTCGCGAAGCAATGGCGCAATCGCGACGGGTCGTCGCTCCTACCAACCAATTAGCTTGGCATATCATGACGTTACTTTTGGGATCAGTTATAAAGCCAGCTTCATTGCCACTGCCCTGAGAGCCTTTATGGAAGCGGCTCTCAGGGCAGTGTTTTTCGCCCGTAGATTAATCTGGCACTTTAGCGGATTAAATTGCCTGGCTAATCAAGCCGTCATTGAGCCAGCGCGACAAATATTGTGCGGCTTGCGTAATGGCTGCTTGTTCACCAGCGCTATCTTGCAGGCGATGACAAAGCTCGCCAAAAGTAGCGCCGGAAATAACCAATTGAATGGCAGAAAATTCTGCGGCATTGATAGACTGAAAGTGCGAATTTAAATCCTGGCGCCAAATCAGGCATGGCTCAGCAGTTTTAACCGGGTTTGGTGGCGAGTCACCGGCGTCTAGTGCCTTCCAAACCAGAACGACATTCCACTGCAAGGGCAATACTTGTACTGATGGGTGAATCGTAAACTTCAAGTCTGCCCAACATTCCGGCGGGATATTGGCTAAATCCTGTAATTGCAGGGTTGGTGCATCTTCTGCGTCAAA
>PHCL01000075.1 GCA_002842195.1 Betaproteobacteria bacterium HGW-Betaproteobacteria-20
TCGCCTTGAGCTTGTCGAAAGGTCAGTGGACTTCGACAAGCTCAGCCCGAACGGATTTAATACTTTACCGGGCCGAATCAATAAGAATAACCTGCCTAAGCTGTCAAAAAATCTCTTAAAGAGCCTATTTTAAACATGGCTTCCATGTCGATGCCCTGTGAGCCGCTATCAGAGCGGCTCACA
Source organism: Betaproteobacteria bacterium HGW-Betaproteobacteria-20 (assembly GCA_002842195.1). GTDB lineage: Bacteria > Pseudomonadota > Gammaproteobacteria > Burkholderiales > Methylophilaceae > Methylotenera. The sequence continues at coordinate 184 of PHCL01000075.1, forward strand.
GGGCATCATTTTTCTCTCGTGGATTTATTATTGCTTCGGCCCAATGATATGTGAAGTCCGTTCGCCTTGAGCTTGTCGAAAGGTCAGTGGACTTCGACAAGCTCAGCCCGAACGGATTTAATACTTTACCGGACCGAATCTATAGGGGTAAATACGGTAAACCCTTTACGGTCTGAGCCTGTCGAAGGGCGTGTTGTGCTGGCATATTGCACCCCTTCGACAGACTCAGGGAACGAATATTTTACAATGACTTCCCGCTCTTTTTCGGCTTAGCCAACTTAGCTTTATTCTCCAGCGGCAACAAGCTGGTGAGTTGCTGATAGCGCTCAAACAAAAACGCCACGCGTGCGGCATCGGTATTTGCGCCGCCATCAACTTTTCTCAGGCTGGGCTTGTAGCCATAAGCGGCATCTACCGCTTTATCTAAAGCCTGATGCGCTTTGAGCAGGTTGGCGGGCATGGTCAGCGGATCGTATAAATCGGCCAGTGACGCGTCGGGGTGGCTGGCGCGCGCATCCAGCACCGCTTGCGCTGCGACTTCAATGTTTTGGTAGGAGCGCAATTCATTGCGCGAAGCGGCGTTACTTGCATCATCGCTATTCGCGATCTGAAGATCGCTCCTACGTTCTGGCCACGGGAAGTTGTTGTAAACAATGCCTGCAGAATAACGAAAATCACTTTTCAAACGCCCACAAACCGCACGCACCCAAGCCATGTGCATGGTTGAAGTTAATACGCCAAAGTTAAACGCAGTGGCATATGGCACAACAAATACATCAGTATTAGCAATAACTGATTTGTCTAAAAAATCAATTGGGATAAATCCACGTCTTTCAGAGGATGTTCTAGGTATAGCCAAGTAATCAGTTGTTGGTTGACGCTCTGAAAAGAAAAGAGTTGGTGTATTTGCTGCGACATTTGCCGCTAAGTTAGCGCTAGCAAGCCTATGTTTTGCCACCTTCGTTATTCTTTCCATAATCTGCTTGGATGCTTTAATAACTTGTGGACTGATGTCTTTTAGCCACAAGCAATAACGAAATTTATTATTTATTAAGTCTTCAGCTCCGATATACCGGCGAATAAAGCCCTCAATATTTGGTTCATTATCTATAAAAATTTTTCTTTCCTCAGGTGAAAGTATTAAGCTCCCGCCATCATTACTCATACTTCCATACTGAATTTCAGGCACGTTGCTAATAGGCAAGCTTCTGTCAGGTAATACTAAATTTAATGCATCCACCAAATATGGGTTAATATTTCTGGCTTTCACCGCATGCGGCTCGCCTTTAATATCATCGTATTCATAAATAATTTTGTCAGCGACATCCTGCAAACCAAAACCAATAATCACGCAGTGCACAGCGGCGTTACCGCGTGCTTCATTGTTCCAGCTAAACGTACGGTGGGCAAAGTGTATCTTAATGCCCTGCGCCAGCATCCAGCCCCACAACACGCCGACTTGCTCGCCCTGGGTGATGCTGTTGGTGGAAACAAAGGCACACTTGATTTCAGACGCTCCGTTCCCTGAGCCTGTCGAAGGGCTTGCGAGCCCTTCGACTGGTTCGACAAGCTCACCAAACACCTCAGGGAACGCGTTGTGATGCATATACCGCGCCGCTTTTACATACCAGGCAGACACAAAATCTAACAAGCCGGCATTTTTAATATCGCCACACACCATTTGCATATCTGTTTTTTGCGCGGCAGATTGATTGCTTTTACCTAAAAACGGTGGATTACCCAGAATAAAACTACAATTTTCTGCCGGCAATATCGCCGTCCAATCAATTTGCAGGGCATTGCCACACACAATATGCGGCGTGGCTTTTAACGGAATCCTGGCAAAGTACGCACCAAACTCTTCTGAAATCTTCATGTTCATTTGGTGATCGGTCAACCACAGTGCTACCTGGGCGATTTGCGCAGGGAATTCTTCAATCTCTATGCCGTAAAACTGGTCCACGTCAATATTGATGAGCGTTTGTATATCCAGCACTTGCTGGCCGCTGGTAATGCTGGCGCGCAACACGGCTAACTCCAGGAGCCTGAGCTCTCTATAAGTAATCACTAAAAAGTTGCCGCAACCGCAGGCCGGGTCAAAAAATGTTAAGTTGCGCAGCTTTTTGTGAAATTCCAGCAGTCGGTTTTTATTGCCTTTTATTTTTTCAAACTCTGCCCAAAGCGCATCTAAAAATAACGGTTTAATCAGCTTTAAAATATTTTCTTCGCTGGTGTAATGCGCACCCAGGTTTCGCCGCGCACTTGCATCCATAATGCTTTGAAACAGACTGCCAAAGATAGCAGGGGAGATAATGCTCCAGTCCAGCGCGCATAAATCCAGTAAGGTCTCACGCATTTTGCTATCAAACTGCGCGGGCGGCAGCGGCTCGGCAAACAGTTTGCCGTTTACATAGGGAAATGCACGCAAGCTTTCGTCTAAATTGCTCAGGCGCTTTTGGGCAGGGGTATTAAGCACGTAAAACAAGCTGCTGAGGTGGTGCGCAAGGTCGCTACCATCCGCACTGGTTTTGGTTTCTATGTAATCCTGTAGCAGCCGCTTTTCAAAAATAGTGGTGTCTTCTGCAAACAGGCAGAACAGTAAGCGCACCAAATATAGCTCCAGCGCATGGCCTTCATACCCCACGGCTTTGAGTGCATCATGCAACCGGCCCATGCGCTCGGCGGCTTTAATGTTAATAGGGTCTTGCGGCTTGATGATTTGCGTTTGGTAGCCGGCAATAAAGCCAAAAGACTTTACGTTTTGATAAAGGTCTTTAAGCAAAAATTCTGTGATGTTACCGGTGCTTAAATCATGCAACTGAAAACGCTGGAAATCACATATCAGTACATAGCGCGGAATATCACGCTCTTTAATGCCTGAAAAGTAATCAATGGCCTGGTCGTAAGCGCGGGCAAGGTCTTTACCGCGTGATTTCATTTCTACCAACAGGATGCCCGGCCAAAATAAATCGACATAGCCATCTTTACCGCCATACTTTTTAACCGCGTGCTCAAAGGTAGCAACGCGTTTGTTGGTAATGCCAAATACCTCAAAAAAGCCAATTAAAAAGGGCTTGGCCTGGCTGTCTTCATTGGCAGCATCATGCCATTCTTTAGCAAATGCATTTGCGCGGGTTTTAATTTCGTTCCAGGAAAGTGCCATATTGAATGCGCTTAAAGCCTTTTTATTATATCCGTATGAAAGTATACACTGCCGCCACAAACGTAGCGTGACACTGGTAATGTTTCACGTGAAACACTTATACAATGTTTTACATGCGCCGTATTGACGAACAGGCAAAAACACGCCTATAGTGTAACAAGCGCATTGCGTAAAAGCCCATGCACACGTTGTATGAAGCCGGCACGCTTAACGTTGCAGTACCTGTAATTTAACTATTTACGATTTATTTTAGGAGAAATCAATGGCCGACATTCAAGAGCAAAAAGACATCCTCGCAAAATACACAACCTCAATTAACGATGCCGCGTTAGCCGGCATGGCTAGAACTTATGCTTTGGTGATGTCTAAGCCAGATGCACGCCATGTTGCATGTGGTGATGCCAGTGAAAAAGATACTGTTCGTGAAAATTTCTTAAAGAAAAAATTAGGCCTGACCAATTCAGATGCTGAACTAAATGCCGCTATTGATGCTGTTTGCCTGACCATGAAAGATGATAGATTTAAATCTCGCCTGGTGTTTTACTACTTGCTTGCTGCAAAATATAACTTATTGGGTATATTTGTTAAATAAAGCACACGAGTAGGGGCGGCGACCCGTCGCTCTTACATACGGCTTTTCTGTAAAGTTAACTAAAAAGGCGCATTAAGCGCCTTTTTAGTTTTACCTATCCTAATTCAAAGTCTTACTTAAAAACATGGTTATGCCAGTTTACTTACCTATGCAAAATTTACTAAATATCTCACCTAATAAATCATCTGGCGTAAATTCACCGGTAATGCTGCTCAAGGCTTCTTGCGCAATTCTTAATTCTTCTGCTACTAACTCTGCCGATTTTATTTGTTCGCTGGCAGTTGCCAAGTGTGTGTCTACTTTTACCAGCGCATCTAAATGTCTGGCGCGCGCCATAAATACACCTTCAGAATTATTTTCATAACCGGCGATTTTTAACAAGTGGCTTTTTAATAAATCTAACCCCGCGCCAGTTTTGGCAGAAAGGTAAATATGCGTGGCATGCGCTTTTTCTAGCAATATAGCCGGTTCATTCGCCACATCGATTTTATTGTGCACCCAAATTTTGTGAATTTCTTGCGGCAAGTGGGCTAGAATCGATTTTTCTGCTTCAGTAATACCATGAGCTGAATCTACCAATAATAATGCGATATTGGCCGTTTCTGCAGCTCGCCAAGTTCGCGCAATGCCAAATTTTTCTACTTCATCATCGGTTTCACGTAAACCCGCAGTATCAATTACATGCAAAGGTACGCCATTTATTTGAATGGCATTTTTAATGGTGTCGCGCGTTGTGCCGGCAATCGGTGTAACAATGGCAATTTCTTCACCCGCCAGTTGGTTCATCAAACTCGATTTTCCAACATTGGGCTGACCAACCAAAACAACATTGATACCTTCGCGCAATAAACTGCCTTGTCTGGCTTTGGCAAATACCGATTTTAATTCAGCGATAATGGCGTCTAATTTTTCAGCTACGCGGCCTTGCGTAATAAAATCGATTTCTTCTTCCGGAAAATCCAGGCAGGCTTCGACAAACATGCGTAAATCTATCAATTTAAGCAATAGGGCATTAATACGTTGCGAGAACTCGCCTGAGAGTGAGCGTACCGCACTTTTAGCAGCTTCAGTGGTGGCGGCGTTAATGACATCGGCAACCGCTTCGGCCTGCGCTAAATCGATTTTATCGTTTAAATATGCGCGGCGGGTAAATTCACCGGGTTCGGCCTGACGCGCACCTAGCTCAATGCAGCGCGCCAGCAAGATTTGCATCAGCGCTGTGCCGCCATGCGCTTGCAATTCCAGCACGTCTTCACCGGTATAAGAATGTGGGTTGGGGTAGAATATAGCAATGCCGCGATCAATCAGTTCTCCGCTGGCCTGCTTAAAATCCAAATACGCCGCATGGCGTGGACTAAGACTAGCGCGGTTGCTGCTACCTAACACCCCAGCCGCGATATTGCTGGCTGCAGGACCCGATACCCGAACGATGCCAATGCCGCCGGCACCACTGGCAGTGGCAATGGCGGCAATGGTGTCTGAAGTGACGGGTTGAATGCTAGTGCTTTCCACCCGATTTTTTAGCTAAAGCGGCAGCATGAATGGATTTGTTGATATACCATTGTTGCCAAATTGAAATAATATTGTTCACGACCCAGTACAACACCAAACCAGCCGGAAAGAAAAAGAAGAATATGCTGAATACAACCGGCATCCAGGTCATCACTTTAGCTTGAATTGGATCTGCCGGTTTAGGGTTAAGCCTGGTTTGAACAATCATGGATGCGCCCATGATTAAAGGCAGAATGTAGTAAGGGTCGATGGCTGAAAGGTCTTGAATCCAGCCAAAAAACGGCGCATGGCGCAATTCTACTGAACCTAACAACATCCAATACAGCGAAATAAACACTGGAATCTGTATCAAAATAGGCAAGCAGCCACTCATCGGGTTAATTTTTTCAGTACGATAAAGCTCCATCATGGCTTGTTGCATTTTTTGGCGATCATCACCAAATTTTTGTTTCATTAACTCCAGGCGAGGTGCCAACTCACGCATTTGCGCCATTGATCTATAACTCTTGGCAGATAAGGGATAAAACGCGGCTTTAATCAATAAAGTGAGTAAAATAATGGCCACACCCCAGTTATTCACCAAACTGTGAATTTTGGAAAGCACCCAGAATAATGGGCTGGCAACAATTGTTAACCAACCGTAATCCACCGTGTACTCCAAGCCTGGCGCGGTTTCATTTAAATCATTCTTAGTTTGCGGTCCGGAAAACAAGCGTGCTGGAATGTTCAGACTCTCGCCTGGTGCAATGCTGGTTAATGTGCTTCTAGTACCGATTCTATACATATGCTCATTGAGCTTTTCAGTATAGAACTTACGCGCCAAACCTTCTTTAGGTATCCAGGCACTCACAAAATAATGCTGTAGCAAGCCAACCCAACCATCATTTGAAACAACGCTAAGCGGCTCTTTAGCCATGTCCTTGAACGCCAGTTTTTTAAATTTAGTGGCTTCCGTATAATAAGAACCACCGGTAAAAGTAGGCATCAACGCAGAGCCTTGATTAGACTCATTATCATGCACGATCTGGTAATAAACTTCCGGCGTTATGGCAGCATCTGAGCCATTTTTAATCTCGTAATTTACATCAATTGCGTATTTATTACGGTGAAATGTATATATTTTATCAACCGTTACACCATTAGCAGCCCAGCTTAAACGCACTTCTAAGGTATCTTGTCCGGCCTGCATCTGGTAGCTGGTTTCCGACCAGGCGCGCTGCAG
>PHCL01000076.1 GCA_002842195.1 Betaproteobacteria bacterium HGW-Betaproteobacteria-20
GGGCCAGTGATTTACGTTCCAGATGCTTCGCGCTCGGTCGCTGTGATGCAGTCCTTGCTTACCATCGACACGCGTGATGCATATCTTGCAGATATCAATACGGACTACGAAAAAGCGCGCACGCAACACGCTAATAAAAAAGGCGTACCTTTGCTGACGATTGCAGAAGCGCGTAAAAATAAAATGAAATTGCATTTTGATGGCGATAATGCACCCGTGAAGCCCAAATTTATTGGCCGCCGTGTGTTTAAGAACATTGATTTAAACTTAATCGCACAATATATTGATTGGTCGCCTTTCTTTCAAACCTGGGATTTAGCCGGTAGCTACCCGGCGATTTTGAGTGACAAAGTAGTAGGTGATGCGGCGACTAAAGTATTCGCCGAAGCGCAGGCCATGCTGAAAAAAATTATTGATGGTCGCTGGCTAACGGCCAACGGCGTTATTGCGCTTATGCCTGCCAATACCGTAAATGATGACGATATCGAAATTTACACCGATGAAACACGTAAACAAGTTGCCTTCACCTATTACGGCATGCGCCAACAAAGCGTAAAGCCCGTGATTGACGGTGTGCCGCGCCCCAATCAATGTTTAAGTGACTTTATCGCGCCTAAAGGTTTAGCCGCAGATTATATTGGCTTGTTCGCCGTGACTGCAGGTTTAGGCATTGAAAAAATTGAAAAACGTTTTGCCGATGCACATGATGACTATAGTGGCATTATGTTCAAAGGTCTCGCTGATCGCCTCGCCGAGGCCTTTGCCGAGTACATGCACGAACGTGTCCGCACAGATTTATGGGGTTATACGGCAAATGAAAAGTTGCCAGTTGATGCACTGATTAAAGAAGCCTATCAAGGCATACGTCCTGCGCCTGGCTACCCCGCTTGCCCGGATCATACTGTTAAAACTGATATGTTTAATCTGCTGCAATGCGATGAAATCGGCATGACGCTCACCGAATCATTTGCTATGCAACCGGCAGCGGCTGTTTCAGGGTTCTATTTTGCGCATCGAGACAGTAAATATTTCAGCGTAGATAAAATAGGCGAGGATCAATTGCTGGAGTTGGCAAAGCGCAGGCATTTACCTAAAGAATATTTAGAGCGCTGGCTTGCGCCAAACTTATCTTAAAAACAATTAGAATCAATTTATATGCACATTCATATTTTAGGTATTTGCGGTACGTTCATGGGCGGCATCGCGGTGCTGGCCAAGCAGGCCGGGCATAGAGTCACAGGCTGTGATGCTAATGTTTACCCGCCGATGAGTACGCAACTCGAGGCGCAAGGCATTGAACTTATTGAAGGCTATTCTGCCGAGCAAACCAAGCTGAATCCAGATATTTACGTGATTGGTAATGTCGTTTCGCGTGGCAATCCGTTGATGGAAGACGTTTTGAATCAAGGCTTACCGTATATCTCAGGCCCGCAATGGCTGGCAGAGAATGTATTGCAAGGTAAATGGGTGCTGGCTGTAGCGGGGACACATGGCAAAACTACCACCTCATCGATGTTGGCGTGGATACTGGAATATGCAGGTTTAGCGCCTGGTTTTTTGATTGGCGGCGTGCCTGAAAACTTTGGGATTTCTGCGCGTTTGCCGCAAGTGCCGCCGCTTATGGTTCGACAAACTCACCACGAACGGAATAAAGAAGGTGTCGCCCGTCCTGAGCTTGTCGAAGGGTCACCATTTTTTGTGATTGAAGCCGATGAATACGATACGGCATTTTTCGATAAACGCTCCAAATTTGTGCATTATCGTCCGCGCACGGCGGTGCTGAATAATTTAGAATTTGATCATGCCGATATATTTGAAGATTTAGCGGCGATTGAAAAACAATTCCACCATTTAGTGCGTACCGTGCCGCAACAAGGTTTAGTGGTAGTAAATGGTAAAGAAGCGAGTTTGCAGGCTGTCATAGATCAAGGCTGCTGGACACCAGTCGAGAAATTTGGCACAGATGCCGACTGGCAATCTGACAATGCTCAAGGCGACGGTGCTTTTGATGTGTACTACAAAGGTAAATTACAAGGTCATGTAGCTTGGAGCTTACTGGGTGAGCATAATCGCATGAATGCGCTGGCCAGCATTGCTGCCGCGCGTCATGCTGGAGTTGCTGTTGAAGTGAGTATTGCGGCGTTAACAGAATTTAAAAATGTAAAACGCCGTATGGAAATGCGCGGCATTGTGAATAACATCACAGTTTATGATGATTTTGCACATCACCCTACGGCAATTAGCACAACGGTTGCAGGTTTGCGTAATAAAATTGGCAAGGCACGGATATTGGCGGTACTTGAGCCGCGTTCAAATACTATGAAACTTGGCGTGATGAAAAGCGCATTGCCAGCCAGTTTGGCAGAGGCGGATTTAGTTTTTTGCTACGGCGCAAATTTAGGTTGGGATGCTACAGCAGCGCTTGCTCCGATTAAGCACAAAGCCAACGTGTATGAAGATTTGAATATCATGGTAGCGGCAATTGCCCAGGCAGCAAAACCAGGCGATTATGTTTTGGCAATGAGTAATGGCGGCTTTGGTGGTGTGCATCAAAAGATATTAGATGCGTTACGCGTTAAATTTCATATAGAGTAAAATTTGGCTAATAAACTTAAAGAGGTGGAAACCAAAGCGTTGGCCTCGCTTATTGTAAAGTTAAAAACAATGAGCGTGATGGCGATTGCGCTTTGGGTTTCAATTCTGGTACATGCCTTATTGTTGAGCATTCACTTTGAACCAGACCTTAAAAAGTTTGCAGATAATCTGCCTACTTTAGAAGTGATGCTGGTGAATGCTAAAACTAGTACTACGCCAGACAAGGCGGATGTGCTGGCACAGGCTAATTTAGATCGTGGTGGCAATACTGATCAAAATAGGCAAATGAAGACGGCATTGCCGGCCATTAAACAGCAAAAAGCAGAATTTACAGTTAAGCCGATGGCTGAAGCAAACGCGAGTAAAAAAGCGGCCAAAATAGCTGAAGAAACCAAGGAACAAAAGCATGTGGCTGCGCTTGAAAAGCAAGCGCAGGAATTGATGACGCAACTAAAAACCACCAATAGAGTGGAGTCTCAGCCTGTACAAAAAACCACGGACAAGGAAACAACTGATGTTGAGCGTCAGGAAACACCTGGCAAAACGTTTAACATGCAGGATTTGACTGCTACGGCACTAGAGATGGATAGGCTGGAAGCGCTGATTTCCAAGCAGCAGGATGACTATCAGAAACGGCCAAAACGTAAATTTATCGGCGCCCGTGCCAAAGAATATAAATACGCACTTTATGTGGAAGCCTGGCGCCAAAAAGTAGAAAAAGTAGGTAACCTCAATTATCCGGAAGAGGCGAAAAACCTGAAAATGTATGGTCAGTTACAACTGACGGTGTCTATTAAAGCGGATGGCTATATTGAGGCGATTGAGCTTAATCGCAGCTCCGGCCATAAAGTACTGGATGATGCCGCAAAACGTATTGTGAGATTAGGTGAGCCTTATGCGCGGTTTCCGGATGATGTGCGCAATGAAGTTGATATTTTGAGTATTACACGGACATGGACCTTTACCAAGGAAGACAGCCTGGCCACCGGCGACTGATTCAGCTGGAAAATCGCAATGCCTTGCATAAACTTCTCCTAGGCGTACTAATCGTATTGCCTTCGGTCCGCTTCCCTGATTGTTAAAATTCTGAAGCGGCGTATTATCAATAAAAGACAACAAACAATGACTAACTACTTTCAGCATCATGTATTTTTCTGCCTGAATCAACGTGAAAATGGTGAAGCGTGTTGCATGGAAAAAGGCGCAGAAGCCGCATTTGACTACATGAAAGCACGCATTAAAAAATTAGGCCTAAACGGGGAAGGCAAGGTGCGCGTTAATCGCGCCGGCTGTTTTGATCGGTGTGGTGAAGGGCCATTATTGGTGGTTTATCCGCAAGCCATTTGGTACACGTTTATTGATAATGACGATATTAATGAGATTATTGAAAGTCATTTAATCCATGGCAAAGTGGTTGAAAGATTAGTGGTTTAGGGTTTAAAGATAAACACCTGCTGAATGTCATTCAGCAGTCAGGTTAAAGCTGAGTTTAGCTAAATTTTCCACATTAAGTCTACGAGAGAAAATCAGTGCCCTGAGACCCTTTATTTATAAGGCTTGCAGGGCAGCACCAATGAAAGCATGTTAAATGTTGAATTAACTAGATGGCCAAGGTCATTGTATATGGGCTTTTATTTTATCAGCCAGCGTTAATTTAACAACATCATTCAGCGGCTCAAACTCAGTTTCACGTAGCGCTTCGCTCCAATGTGAATTAGGAAAATGTTTGTCATTTTCAAAGCGTGGAATGATGTGCCAATGTATATGCGGCGTTTTGTTGCCTAAACTGGCAAGGTTGATTTTATCTGGATTCAGAATTTCTCTGAGGGCTGTTTCTACGGCAAACACAACCTGCATCATCCGAACTCGTTGCGGGGCTTGTAAATCAGACATTTCTTTGATGTGTGCGAGTAATTCAACGCGACAATAAGCCGGATAATCAACATCATTTAGTAACACCACGCGACAAAAATCATCTTGCCAGAGGGTTTCATGAGGGCTTGGCTGGCATAGTGGGCATGCTTCTTTACTCATTTTAAGAAGCTGCCAGCATGCGCTCTAAGGTCAGTTTGGCTAATTTAGCCTCATGTGCAGGTACTTTAATTTGATTCACAACTTTACCTTCAACCAGGTTTTCCAGCACCCAGGCTAAATGCTGCGGGTCTATGCGCGCCATGGTGGAGCATTCGCATACCACGTGGCTCATAAACTGTACCAGTTTGCCCTGCGGTTTCATTTGTTCTGCTAAACGATTCACCAGATTCAGCTCGGTACCCACCAGCCATTTTGTGTTGGCAGGCGCTTCGCTCACGGTTTTGAGAATGTATTCGGTGGATCCTACATAATCAGAATTCAAACACACTTCATATGGCGCTTCCGGGTGAGAAATCACAATGCCATCGGGATGTTCTGCACGGAATTTGGTGATATTTTGCAGGCGAAACATTTGATGCACCGCGCAATGACCTTTCCACAAAAGGATTTTGGCATTTTTGATTTGCGCTTCGGTCAAGCCGCCCATCGGCTGGTCCGGATCCCAAATCGGCATTTGCTCAAGAGGAATACCCATTTTATGCCCGCTCCAGCGGCCCAAGTTCTGATCCGGGAAAAACAATACTTTTTCGCGCTGTTTAAAACTCCATTCAAGGATTTTTGGCGCGTTAGTGCTGGTGCAAACAATGCCGCCGTGCTCACCGCAAAAGGCTTTTAAATCAGCCGCTGAGTTAATGTATGTTACTGGTGTGATGGTTTCGTCAAAATCAAGCACTTTGCTTAGCTCGCGATAGCTACGCTCTACTTTCGCCAAGTTCGCCATGTCTGCCATGGAGCAGCCGGCGGCCAAGTCCGGCAGTATGGCAATTTGGTCTGGACGGCTTAAAATATCAGCCACTTCTGCCATAAAATGCACGCCTAAAAATACAATAAACTCAGCATCCAGAGTCTCACAATAACGTGCCAGTTTAAGTGAATCTCCTGTGTAATCAGCATGGCGGTACACGCCTTCAGTCTGGTAATGGTGGCCTAAAATCACTAAACGAGAGCCGAGTTTTTCTTTTGCGGCAATAATGCGTTGCTGGCAATCTGTGTCGTCAGTTGCCTGATATTTTTCAAATTTTATCGGTGATACTTGCATATGCTTTATTCGTCCTAAAACCGTTATTTGTCCTTAAAACTCAACAAATACTGCGTATTGTTTATTTAATCTAGACTTGCCGTGTGACGTAATTTTTCGTGAGCTACGTGCGCTGATATAACGCATCAATGTCTGAAGTGCATATTTTATAACGATAACCGATGTTGTTCGCCTAATCTTTTTAGCGCATCGACATTCGTCCATGAAAAAACGCGCGCCGCAGCTACTCGCCAATCCACCCACTCATAGCGCACATGTTCGTCCGACGCAAGTTTGACGGCTAATTTCTCAGGGAGTTCTAAGCCAAACAAATGCTCAGTATTCTTAATCACGCCAGGCGCATAACGATGCCGCCAATGCGGATAAATTTCATATAGGTTGGATGCTTGCCAATCTTGCAAATCATATTGTGCTGTATCCAGCCCGGTTTCTTCAAATACCTCACGAACGGCGGCTTGTCGCGGAGTTTCGTCAGCCTCTAAGCTGCCAGTAACGGATTGCCAGAAACCTTTTTTATCCGCACGTTCCATTATCAGCACTTGTAAATCAGCGGTATGGATAAGCACTAATACAGAAATTGGTGTTTTGAACATGAATGCTATAGGGGTTGTAGAGATTTACGCCGTTATGGTATTTCTTTGGCCTTGGCGCTGGTTAAATTTTTTGGCAGATGAAATACTACACTTTCAGTTACGCCATGCAGTTCTTGCACTTGATTGGCGCCTAACTGCTGTAATCTTGCAATCACTTCCTGCACTAATACTTCCGGCGCGGATGCCCCCGCAGAAACGCCGATTTTTTGTTTACCGACCAGCCATTCTGTTTTCAGGTAACTGGCATTATCTACCATGTAAGCTGTTACGCCCTGTTTCATAGCCACTTCACGCAAGCGGTTCGAGTTAGAGCTATTGGGCGAGCCGACAATAATCACTAAATCACAA
>PHCL01000077.1 GCA_002842195.1 Betaproteobacteria bacterium HGW-Betaproteobacteria-20
AATCTTGCAGCTTTAGCTGTTTAGATTGGTGGGGATGACCTTTACGGTTAGAAACTTGAATTTTTAGAGATGCCCTCAAATATAATTACTAAAGAGAAAAAGATGGAATTATCACTTATACAAAAAATCGTCATTTATGCACTGCCTATTATTTTTGCGATTACTGTACACGAGGCCGCACATGGCTATGCGGCCAAACACTTCGGCGATATGACCGCATATAATGCAGGGCGAATCACTTTAAATCCTCTTAAGCATATAGATCCATTTGGCACCATTTTGTTACCTGCGCTTACTATCATGTTAGGCGGCATTCTATTTGGCTGGGCAAAGCCGGTGCCGGTTGATTTTGGTCGGCTACGCAACCCTAAAAAAGACATGTTATGGGTGGCCGCCGCAGGGCCGGCCTCTAATTTTGTTATGGCAATATTTTGGGCTTTGGTACTTAAATATTCAGTGCTTATGCCAGAGGCTTTTATTGTGCCATTAGCATTGATGGCTAAAGCTGGCGTGATGATTAACATTGTTTTGATGGTGTTAAATCTATTGCCGCTACCGCCATTAGACGGAGGCCGTATTGCAGTGAGTTTGTTGCCGCATCATTTGGCGAGGCCTTTTGCCGAGCTTGAGCGTTATGGTTTTATCATTTTAATCGTACTTTTGTTTACTGGCGTGTTGAGCAAAATACTGATGCCATTGATTGGCGTTGTGTATGGCCTGATTTCTAGTCTGGTTTAACTTGCTATAATACGACTTACTTAATTTAAGGTTTTACACCACATGGCAATAGAACGCGTTTTATCCGGCATGCGCCCCACGGGCAACTTGCATTTGGGGCATTATAATGGGGTACTTAAAAATTGGCTCAAGCTCCAGCATGAGCATGAATGCCTGTTTTTTGTGGCAGATTGGCATGCACTCACCACGCATTATGATACGCCGGAAGTGATTGAAGAAAGTGTATGGGAAATGGTGATTGATTGGCTGGCTGCGGGTGTAGATCCAGCCAGCGCGACCATTTTTATTCAATCGCGCGTACCGGAACATGCCGAACTATTTACACTGTTAAGTATGATTACGCCGCTCAGTTGGCTGGAGCGCGTCCCTACTTACAAAGATCAGCAAGAAAAATTAAGCAGTAAAGATTTATCTACTTACGGCTTCCTGGGTTATCCATTACTTCAAAGTGCCGATATTTTGATGTATAAAGCCACGCAAGTGCCGGTGGGTGAAGACCAAATTCCGCACATTGAATTCACCCGTGAAATCGCGCGCAGATTTAACCATATTTACGGCAAAGAAGCTGGTTTTGAAGAAAAAGCCGAAGCTGCTATTAAAAAATTAGGTAACAAACGCAGTGCATTGTATGAAGAAATGCGCAACGCCTATCAGCAAAGTGGTGATGAAGGTGCGCTGGAAGCTGCGCGTGCCATGATAGAAGAGCAGCAAGGCATGAGCATGGGTGATAAAGAACGTTTGCTCGGCTACCTTGAAGGTGGCGGCAAAATGATATTGCTGGAACCCGATTACAAGCTGATGCCAGCCTCTAAAATGACCGGCTTGGATGGTCAGAAAATGTCCAAGTCTTATAACAACACCATTTCACTGCGTGAAGACGTAGATTCCGTAGCTAAAAAGATTAAAACTATGCCAACCGATCCTGCCCGCGTTCGTCGCACGGATCCAGGCGACCCGGCCAAATGTCCGGTATGGCAATTGCACCAGATTTATTCAGATCAAGCCACGCAAGACTGGGTACAAGCTGGCTGTAAAAGTGCGGGCATCGGTTGCATTGAATGTAAAGGCCCGGTGATTGAAGGCATACTGGCCGAACTAAAACCAATTCAGGCGCGTGCCGCGCAATATGCTGAAGATCCGACCCTGGTTAAAAATATCGTAGCGGAAGGTTGTGAAAAAGCCCGCAAGCTGGCACGTGAAACCATGCGCGATGTAAGAGATGCAATGGGCTTGAATTACAGTTAACGCTTTGTAAAAGCTAATTATAAGGAGTTGAAAATGCCGGCAATTGAAAAATACAGGCTGTCTAGCTGGACGCCACATGGATTGTTTAGCGCATTGTTTGCCATTTTTATATTGCTAGCGGGGTGCACACTTTCAAATGTTCCTACCATATCTCCCAAAGAAGCCTCAGCAATGTTTGTCGAAAATAAAGCGATTATTGTGGATGTGCGTGAAGATAGCGAGTGGAACGAGCAGCATATTGAAGGTGCCATACATATTCCTCTATCGCAAGTTGCAAGCAGGCTCGGAGAGCTTGCACAATATAAAAACAGCACGGTGATTACGCAATGCCGCAGTGGTTCGCGCTCGGATAAGGCCGCCAGCACATTGCAAAAAGCTGGGTTTAGCCAGGTTTACAGTATGGACGGCGGCATTGTAGCCTGGGATAAAGATGGCTTAGGTACGGTGAAGCAAGGCGGTAGGTAGGGTAGGACATTGCATGCAGGCCGATGTGATTGATTTGTGTGTAAATAAAAGCGATTTAATCTCTATTTTAGGCGTCTTCAATGTTGATGCTCTGCGAGCCTCTCTGATACTGCCTCACAGGGCAGTGTTTTTCGCTCGTAGTAAAAATAGGGTTGCAGATATGGTTTTATTCCACAGGATTTAAGTAAATTTTAAGGCGACTCATTTGTTTTTAACAAACGCAGAAATTAAAATCAAAGGTGAACTGCTCTCTGAGCTACCGCGCGATTTATACATTCCGCCAGAGGCCTTAGCGGTGTATTTAGAATCGTTTGAAGGTCCGCTGGATTTGCTGCTGTATCTAATCCGCAAACATAACCTTGATATTCTTGATATTCCGATGGCTGATTTAACCCGCCAGTACATCGTATATGTAGAAAAAATGCAGGCGATTAAGCTGGAATTAGCGGGCGATTACTTGCTGATGTCTGCCATGTTGATTGAAATTAAATCGCGCATGCTATTACCCAAACCTGTGGAAGTTGAATCTGAAGACGATCCTAGAGCTGAGCTGGTACGCCGCTTGATGGAGTATGAGGCGATTAAATTGGCCGCACAGCGTATCGATGAAATGCCCAAAGTCGGTGAGGGTATTACTGTCGCGGCTGCGTATTATCAGCACATTAGCGAGATTAAGCCGCCAGAAGTGAGTATGGATGATTTAGCTAAAGCTTGGCGCAATGTGCTTAAACGCGCCAGTAACTTTCAGCATCACAAAGTGGGTAAAGCCGAGCTTTCTGTGCGTGAACACATGAGTATTATTTTGCGTCGCCTGCAAACCGATAATTTTCTGGAATTTTCGCAATTGTTTGATGTGGTACACGATGGCATTCCAAAGTTGGTGGTGTGTTTTCTTGCAATATTGGAACTCGCGCGCGAAGGCTTGCTACGCATGACGCAACAAGCAGCTTTTTCGCCGATTTATGTGCAAATTAATAGCCCCGAGTAAATATCGTGAATCAACCAAGTAATATTACTGAATTGAAAAATGTACTTGAAGCGGCCTTGCTGACCTCGCACGAGCCACTTTCTTTAGAGAACATGACGCGATTATTTGATGAGCGTATGGAACGCACTACTTTGCGTATGCTGTTGGATGAACTCAAGCAGGATTGGGAAGGCCGAACGATGGCGCTTGTGCAGGTGGCAACCGGTTACCGCTTTCAGGCGCGGCCGGAATATGCGACTTTTTTAGCGCGCTTGAATCCGGAAAAACAGGCTAAATACTCACGCGCGGTAATGGAAACACTGGCAATTATTGCCTATCGACAGCCGGTGACGCGTGGCGATATTGAAGAAATTCGTGGCGTCGCTGTAAACCCGAATGTGATGCGCCAATTGCAGGAACGCGATTGGGTAGACGTCGTCGGCCAGCGCGAGGTGCCGGGGCGGCCTTCACTGTATGCAACCACTAAACATTTTTTAGATGACCTGAATTTGCGTTCGCTCGCGGAGTTGCCGCCAATGGAAGACTTTGCAGAATCGGAAACCCAACTGGATTTGTGAGGATTGGCTTTAAAAGCTTTCAACGCAGTGAAAGATTGTGAAGTTAAAAAAGTTTTAACCTTAATCTGCGGTAAAATGCGCTATTACAATCAATAGTTTATCCATATGGCACGTCCTTTTAAAACCCAACGTGACCCGCAGGCAACACCGCGTCGTCCAAAAACCAGCTTCACCAAATTAGCTACTGACGAAAATGCGCCGCCAGAGCCTACGCAAAGACTGCACAAGTTATTAGCGCTGGCAGGCTTGGGCTCACGCCGCGATATGGAACTGCTCATTGCAAGTGGGCGCGTCACTGTCAATGGCATCCCTGCTACGGCAGGACAAGGTGTTACGCAGTATGATTTAGTGCGTCTGGACAGTCGTCCGTTGAAACTACCGTTTGTTGCAGAACTGCCGCAAGTGCTGATTTACCATAAACCGGAAGGTGAAATCGTCAGCCAGGATGACCCTGAAGGTCGTGCCAGTGTGTTTGATAAATTGCCAAAAGTGAAAAATGCCAAATGGATTGCCATCGGTCGTTTGGACATGAATACCAGTGGCCTGCTCATATTTACTACTTCCGGTGAGTTGGCGAATCGCTTTATGCATCCACGTTATGAGGTAGAACGTGAGTATGCTGTGCGTATTTTTGGTGAACTGACTGAAGGCCAGATGACGCAGTTAAAAGAAGGTATTGAGCTGGAAGACGGCCCTGCAAACTTTGACAGCATCACCGCGCAAGGCGGCGAAGGCGCAAATCATTGGTATCAGGTGATTCTGCGTGAAGGTCGCAACCGCGAAGTGCGGCGCCTGTTTGAAGCATTTCAGTTGCCAGTCAGCCGCTTGATGCGTGTGCGTTTTGGCCCGGTGAATTTGCCACCACGCGTTAAACGCGGGCAAATGCTTAAGCTGGAACAAAAAGAAGTGGTTGGTTTGCTGGAATGGGCTGATTTGCCAGTACCAAGCGCTCCGCTCAGGCAGCTCACGCAACGCGAGAAATTAAAAGCCACTACAGTGTTTATGCCAAAAGTACGTAAACAACGGATAAGCGCATTAGATAGGCCGCCGCGCGATGCCGCCGATGGTGAAGCCAGACCGTATCGCAGCAAAACAGATGCTGCACGTAATCATCCTGCCGCCAAAAAACCAGCGCCTAAAAAATCGGCAAATCGACGTGTACGACAAACGAGTGATTTGAATGCGCCAGCCATGCAGAAGAAGAGTGATAGGAATAGAGGACGCGGATAAGCTAATATTGGATCTGATTGTTTTTGATACGTTTAAGTGATCTAAACACATAAAAACTAAAAGCATAATTATGACAGTTAATTTTTTTCGTTCCATTAAAGAACCAAACCGTAAAGGGCTTACATGGGAAGAACTTTGGAAAGGTTTTGACAAAGGACTAATTGCTTGTTGGGAGAGAGGTAGAGAAAAATCGTTAGAAAATCCTGAGTTATCTCGGCTATGTAAAAATGGTGAATTACCTGTTCTAGCTTGGAAAGGTGGTGTTGATAAAAAGATAAAAGGCAAAAAGTATGGTTCTTTATTTTATCTTGCTACATGGCAGGGATTGCGCGGAGAAGATTTAAATATTAACCAGTGTCAAGATACGACCATCATTTGTACAAAGACAGAAGTAGAGGTTATTTTTACACCTAATTTATTAACCTATGAAACATCAAAATCAGAAGAATTAGAAAGTTAATTAAATGGATTTTGTAGCCATTGATGTTGAAACTGCAAATTCAGATATGGCTTCAATTTGTCAGATAGGAATTGCTAAATTTTCAAATGGAGTTTTGGTCGAAGAGTGGGTTTCTTTATTAAATCCAGAAGATTACTTCCATTTTATAAACATAGATATTCATGGAATTGATGAAAATGATGTGGTAGATGCGCCAAAATTTTCTGACGTTCTGTATAAACTAAAATACTTTATGGATGGTTCAATTTGCATTTGCCATACACATTTTGACCGAGTTTCGATCGCAAAGGCTTTTCAAAAATATTCTATTCAACCACTAAATATAACTTGGCTCGATTCTGCGCGTGTTGCAAGGAGAACTTGGGAAGAGTTCGCTTGGTCAGGGTACGGGCTAGCTAATGTGTGTAGAAAAATTGGGTATGAATTCAATCATCATGATGCATTAGAAGATGCAAAAGCGTCTGGACAAGTGGTTTTAGCTGCTATTAAAGAATCTAAATTAGATTTAGACATGTGGGTTAAAAGAGTAAAGCAACCTATCAACTTTGAGTATTCATCTCAAGGTGCGGCAATTCAAAGAATTGGGAATCCCGAGGGTGATTTAAATGGTGAAGTGGTAGTTTTCACGGGCGCATTACAAATGCCACGAAATGAGGCTGCTGATTTAGCATCAAAAATTGGGTGTAATGTCGCTCCTGGAGTAACTAAAGAAACCACTTTGCTTGTTGTCGGTGACCAAGACATTGCAAAGTTTGCAGGTAAAGAAAAGAGTGCAAAACATATTAAAGCCGAACAACTGATTGCTAAAGGCTATGGTATTCGCATTATTCAAGAAAGCGATTTTAATGACCTTATAGAGTCCGCCCAGCAAGCATAGCCTGAGGGTGTCCCGAATTTTGTGTAAATAGCGGTTTATCACTGCTGAGGCATCCTCTCCTCAAACTGAATAGTAAACCTATTTAAAGCAGGTTTCCAATCA
>PHCL01000078.1 GCA_002842195.1 Betaproteobacteria bacterium HGW-Betaproteobacteria-20
CATCTTCCACGCTGCTAAAAATTCTGCCCAATGCGGCGCACTGTAACCGGCAAGCGTCTCACGCACCAACTTAATCTCTGCCTCATAAGCCGCCGGTGTTAAATGTCCGCGCATCAGTTGAAAGCGCAAATATACTAAATGCGTATTCGCTACATCGGTCTCGCAGTAATGACGAATATCTTCAATGCCGCCGGCTTTATAGGCATCCCACACCTTGCTGCCATCCATACCCAGCTTACCTGGAAATCCGCATAGTTTGGCCAAATCATCCAGCGGCGCATTGGCACGGGCACTGTACATGGCCATTACATCCATTAAATCTAAATGGCGCGTGTGATAGCGGCTAATGTAATTGTTCCACTTAAAGTCTTTGTCATCCTCGCCTAGATCCCAATAACGGCTTGCGTTAATGCCGTGAATCAGGCCGCGATAATGCAATACCGGTAAATCAAAGCCGCTGCCATTCCACGAAATTATTTGCGGCGTATATTTTTCAATGCCGTCAAAAAAGCGCTGAATAATTTCCGCTTCAGTTGAGTCGGCATCGCCTAAAGTCCAAACTTTAAAGTGATTACCTTCGCGCAAAGCGCAAGATATTGCGCAGATACGGTGTTGATGCAAAGGCAAGAAATCCGTGCCATTTTGCTGGCGACGCTGATGCAGGGCGATATTAGCCACCTCTTCTGCTGAAACAGCTTGCGGTAAATCATACAGCACACGCAAACCATCTGTATCAGGAATGGTTTCAATATCGAATACTAGAGTAGGTGTCATCATCATTGCGCTTATACAAATTATTTTTTAACCCAACTACCCTCTTTTTGATACCACCAACCGCCCTGTGCCTTATCTATCCAGCGACCAGCAAAGGTGCTTTGAATATCACCGCGCCATTCCGGGTGTCCATTACCGGCGGCAATTTCTTTATATAGCGCATTGCGGTCAGCATTTTCAGCAGCTACCAGCGCGTTAATACCTTGTCTATCCCTAAGCGGCACGGCGGTGGTGTCGCGCACGGCGATTAAGCCATCACTGGTTAAGCCAATTGCACCACTGCCATAGTGTGGTGCAAGTTGCGTGTGTCTTGCCTGCATGCTGTTTTTAAGTGCGGCAATTGCGGGGGTATTGACCTCCAGGTCTGCGGCGGCATTGACACTATTGGCCGAGAATAATGCAGCTAATATTATTAAAAAACCCATCATTAGTTTTTGCATCTTGCTTCCTTTTAAATTGCTTTTAATTTCTAAAATAGCCACCAAGTAGCCAATTATTGGGCTGGCGACTCAGCAGGCTTTTCCAGCGGAATCTGCATACTGTCTTTTAACTGCCAGACATCATCGATAATTTTATCTGCGGCCTTTTCCGCCGCTGCAGCGGGAAAATAAATGTTAATGGTAACGCAGGCTGATAACAGGCCGATTAGCGCCAGAATACTTATGTTTTGTTTCATTATTTACCCTTTTATATCTAACATTTTTACACTTCACAACTACTCACTGGTCATCCTTAACTATGCCTGAAATGACGGATTTATTAGTAGTTATGTTAAAAAATATCGGTCTCACCGCACATCACGGTCTCTTATAAAGCTACTTCACTAACATCTTGGTGTTGCCATCGGTAATACGTTTCATTCTACCCAATAAATCTGACAAACTTACATTTTGTGTATAGCCGTTTACATTAACCGATGGTATACCCCTGCCTTTAACGATAACGTACCCCGTTTTGGTTGACTCTACACCGCCCATTTCGCATACGTCCTGCCGTAATTTACAGCTCAAGCCTATCTTATCGTAATTAAATTCTTTAAAAAAACGTAAAAATGTACGCTGTAGTGCAGCGGCAGTGCCTTCGCCGCCCAATGCGGTAATGTTTTCAACAGCACGCTGTGATATTTTTTTAACATGCTTGCCCTCACTGGTTTGTATAGAGGCATCCAAATACACTGGCTTCCAGTTTTCCAGTACCATATTTTTCACATCGCCATCTAATTTTCCTTCAATATTACCGAAGCTAAAAGTGCGCGTTAAATCACCTAAATCAAGATTACGCATCAGCAGATCTGCATACAAACGCGGCACTACACCTAACGGGTCATCAATCTTCAGATTATCCATGCCTATCGTGCCACCAAACACATTGAATGTCATGGCGCCATCCATCATCAACTGCTTACCAGCATAACTTACTTGCGGCACCTGACCGGATATTTTACCTTGCATGCTTGGCCAGTCGAGCGTTTTACTAAATTCATTCATGGAAATTGGCGTTAAATGCATGCCTAAATGCCAATACCAATTATCTGCAATGATTGCGGCGGATAAATCA
The DNA here is from genome assembly GCA_002842195.1 of Betaproteobacteria bacterium HGW-Betaproteobacteria-20. Lineage (GTDB taxonomy): Bacteria > Pseudomonadota > Gammaproteobacteria > Burkholderiales > Methylophilaceae > Methylotenera. The sequence continues at coordinate 2,332 of PHCL01000078.1, forward strand.
GTAAAGTTAAGCGCACCGTCTAGAATCGGCAAGGTGAGTTGCGGCGCAGTAAATGAATAACGGTTAACTTCTGCACTTAATTTGGTATCACCCAAAGGCATGTTAAGGATATGACCGCTTTTATAAGCAATGCTGACGGCTTTAGCGTTATCGTAATCCCAGGGCAAATGTGCGTTAATCTGGCTAAGTGCAAACTTGCCGTTTTTATCCTCAATACTCGCATCACGTAAATTCAGCTCAAAACTGCTGGGTTCTAAATTTTTAATCTCAAACTGCCAATCCGCCTTCCCTGAAACCGCCAGGTTTCCAAAGGCAGACTTTTCTACCATTGGTTTTAAAAATATTGAATATAATCCTGCAAAATCAACGTCTTTAGCGCTCACATTAATATTTTTTACCGCATTTGTCCGGGTGTTAATTTGTGCATTACCCGTCATTTTTCCGACTTCGTTTACCAACAGACTGGCATTTTCTATATCGAGCAGAGGCGCCTTAAAGGTGCCGTTTACATCAAACTTATTGCCCGCCTTGCCAAAGTAAAATGGTTGCCAGAACAACTCGCCTTCATCCCAGCTAATCGAACCATTCCATTGCCAGCTGCGGTTAATATTTTTGGCAGCCAGCTTAATTTTACCGGTGAGGTTTTCACCTGCATGCAAGCCGGATTCATCACTGAAACTGGCAGCATTAAACGCCATATTCATTGAAAAATCGTTGGGGTAACTGACAAAATTAATGGAGAATGGCATCTTCACCTGCTTGGCAACTAGGCTGCCATTCAGGCAATCTATATGCCCGATTTTTTCAGTATTGAATTGCGCACATTTTAAATCGAAAGGAATAAACGCTGGCTCACGGATAGGTTTGACTTCTGCATGTAATTTAAGCGTGGGTTCTATGGCTTTTAAATCCACCTGAAACTGCATATTTTTAAGCTGGCCTATAGGCGCATCCACCTCGCCCACTTGCACTTGAATAGTGCTAATCGCATAAGCCTGCTGGCAAAACATGCTTAACCATAAAACACATGCGATGGAAAACTGACGGAACATTTATGCGGGAAATACACCTGTAGATAAATAACGGTCGCCTCTATCGCAAACTATCGTGACAATCACTGCATTTTCCAGCTGTTTTGAAAGTTGCAATGCTGCATAAAGTGCGCCGCCGCTGGAGATTCCGGCAAAAACACCTTCCTCCGTTGCCAATTTTCTTGTGGTATCTTCGGCATTTTTCTGGTTCACATAACGCAGTTCATCCACACGCTTTTCATCGTAGATTTTAGGTAAATACGCTACTGGCCATTTGCGAATACCGGGAATCTGCGCGCCTTCTTCAGGTTGCACGCCAATAATCTGGATATTGTGGTTTTGCTCTTTCAAATAGCGGGAAACCCCCATAATGGTGCCGGTAGTCCCCATGCTGGAGACAAAATGCGTGACTTTTCCTGCTGTATCGCGCCAGATTTCGGGCCCGGTGCTTTCATAATGCGCGAGTGGATTGTCCTGATTGCCAAACTGGTCCAGCACAATGCCTTCACCTTCAGCTTGCATCTTCATTGCCACGTCTCGCGCTAATTCAATACTGCCATCTTTCGGTGTTAATACCAGCTCTGCACCATAAGCCTTCATACTTTGGCGGCGCTCCACAGTTTGATTCTCAGGCATGACCAATATCATCTTATAACCGCGCATCGCCGCCACCATCGCCAACGCAATGCCGGTATTGCCGCTTGTGGCTTCAATCAACGTATCGCCTGGTTTAATATCGCCTCGCGCTTCGGCATGCATAATCATCGAAAGCGCCGGCCGGTCTTTTACAGAACCCGCTGGATTATTGCCTTCTAACTTCAACAGAATAGTGTTGCTGGTGTTGCCGCCCATGCGCTGTAATTTAACCAGTGGCGTATTGCCAACAAATTGCTCTAAGGTTTTGTACATATTTTTACTTTACGTTCTAATTAATTATTGGGTACCTCTAAAAATTCAAGTTTCTAAGCTAGGCAAGGCGTGAACAAAAAATAATGAGGCGGTATATGTTTGATATATAACGAGTTATTTTTTTTGAGCAACGCAGCATGGCAAAGGAAATTGAATTTTTAGAGGCGCCCAATTATGATGCAACTTATTTCAAGTGCATGTTAGCCAAAAAAATCGCGTAAACGCCAAAAATAACAAAGGTAATCAAGCCCATTTGTGGCAATGTTAAGCCTAAAAAAGTCCAGTCAATGGCGGCGCAATCACCGGTGCCTTTAAAAATCAGGGTAAACATTTTTTTTAGCGGAAAATTCTCAAGCATATAATCAAAACCGACACCACAATCGGCAATAATTTCTGCTTTATGCGCTTGCAGATACCAGTGGCGAATTGCCCAGCCTGCACCGCCAAGCGCGGTAGCCACTTGTAATACAGTCAATAACTTGCTCAATAAAGTAGCGGGTTTTATGAACGCCGCAATTAAAAACAGCAGCCCCAAGCCCATAAAAAACATGCGTTGCGTAATGCATAATGGACAAGGTTCTAATTTGTAATGGGTTTGAATCACCAAAGCCAGTGCCACCACAGCAAAACAGCCGGCAAAGCCCAGCAAATAACCTGTTTTGCCGGTGAGGAATTTAGGGAATAATTTATTTTGCATCGTGATATACCGCTTATAATTAAATCATCAAACATTGTAATAGATAAAGCCCCATGACAGAACCCAGTTTATTTGTCGAACCCAGTTTATTTCTTAACAAAAAAATTATGACCATCAGCGAGCTGAATCGTTTAGCGCGCGAGGTGCTGGAAGCGAGTTTCCCTCTATTCTGGGTATCGGGCGAAGTTTCTAACTTTACTCGTGCGGCTTCCGGGCATTGGTATTTCTCGCTGAAAGATGCAGGCGCGCAGGTAAAATGCGTGATGTTTAAAGGGCGCAACAGTTATGTTGATTTTATGCCGCGTGAGGGCGATAAAATTGAAGCGCGCTGTACCGTAACGCTTTATGAAGCGCGCGGTGACTTTCAACTCACCGTTGAATTTGTGCAAAAAGCCGGCTTGGGTGTACTTTTTGAAGCGTTTGAAAAACTTAAAGCAAAACTTAGCCACGAAGGTTTATTTGACGCGGCTTTCAAACAGGCCATTCCAAAATATCCAACAACCATCGGCATCGTCACATCGCCCGACGCCGCCGCGTTACGTGATGTTTTAACCACGCTAAAACGCCGCAATGCTAATGTTAATCTCATTATTTATCCCACACCTGTACAAGGTAAAGGCGCTGCGCAGCTCATTGCAAATGCTATTCACAGCGCAAATGACCGCGCAGAATGTGACACGCTCATTATTTGCCGTGGCGGTGGCAGCATGGAAGATTTATGGCAATTTAACGAAGAAATTGTCGCCCGCGCGATTGATGAATGTTCAATTCCAACGATTAGTGGCGTTGGCCATGAAACTGATTTCACCATATGCGACTTTGTAGCCGATTTACGTGCCGCCACGCCTACTGCCGCCGCGGAACTGGCTACACCATCGCGGGAAAATCTATTAACCGCACTGATGCAGTTACAGCAACGCCTCAGCAGAAGCACCCTGCAACACTTTAGCCAACGTGCACAAGCGCTGGATTATCTGGCCCGCAGACTGGTTTCACCACTACAGCAAATTGAACAGAAAAAAACGCAACTTGCGCAAATATCCTATCGTTTAAATGCCAGTGTCAATCAACAGTTGCAAACCAGACAGCACAATGTATTGCGCCTTGGCCAAAATTTAACGCATCTTAATCCGCAGGCGGTACTCACGCGCGGCTATGCATTTGTGCAAAATAAATTGGGGGAAATTATTACATCAAGCCGGCAACTGCAAAATGGTGAAGATGTAACGCTTACTTTCGGCGTTGGAACAGCTGATGCCACCATCAATAAAACCGCATGATTTTGCATCAAATTATGGGTGTCCGTATTTCGTGATTGATTTTGGATTTTGTCGTTGCCAGGCAAAAACAAATGATATGATTGATTTAGCAAATTAACTCAGAGATTAAAGTTCCCTATAGAAGCCACTCAGTACCCTACACAAACGACCCTATGCAGAAATTCACCAATTTTCAACAGGTGGCAGAAAAATCCCCATAGGAGACCCTCAACCTGTAGAGTTCAGCTACAGCTTGAAATTTTGTATTTTTTGTAAAAATCAGCAAATTAAAAACTTAAAACATTAAATAATCGCGTATAGTTTATTTGGTATAAGGTATCTACAATAATAATTAAGAATTATTTATGTCAAATTGCACTAGTTATATTAAAGCGCTTGTTCCCAATACTAAGCTC
>PHCL01000079.1 GCA_002842195.1 Betaproteobacteria bacterium HGW-Betaproteobacteria-20
TTTTGCTGAAATCCCGGTGTATCCACAAATAAAAATTGCGTATCATCTGTAGTATGAATGCCGAGCAAGCGATGACGCGTAGTTTGTGCTTTACGCGAAGTAATGGCTAACTTCATGCCTAAAATATGGTTGAGTAACGTAGATTTACCCACGTTTGGGCGGCCTACGATGGCCACCGTCCCACATTTAAAAGCACCGCATTTAAAAGCTGAAAGTGTTGCTGAGTCTGCGTCTATATCCGTCATTTTTTAGGGTTTATCCAATATGTTTTTTTACTATGCGTATTTTCTCTAATGCGAGCAAGGCAAGCTGTGCGGCCTGTTGTTCTGCGATGCGGCGACTGGAGCCTTCACCCACCGTGCGTATATCCAATTTTTGTATAAAGCATTCTACAATAAACACTTGGGCATGGGCTTCCCCGCCGGTGTGTACAACGGCATATTCTGGCACCGCTATTTTTTTGCCCTGCAATAATTCTTGCAATAAAGACTTGGGATCTTTATCAATGACTTTAGGGTCTATGGTGTTAAGTTTTTCCGCGTATAACTGCGTCACCAACGCTTCTGCCGCAGGGAATCCACCATCTAAATACACGGCTCCGATAATCGCTTCAAGCGCATCCGCCAATATAGAGGGTCGACGCCAGCCAGCACTTTTGAGTTCACCTTCACCAAGTTTAAGTGCATCGCCGATTTGCAACGAAAATGCTATTTCGCTAATGGTCGCCTCCTTCACCAGTTGCGCACGCAAGCGGCTTAAATCACCTTCATCCAAGCTAGGGAAACGCTGATATAACTGATTAGCAATAATAAAATTAAGCGCACCATCGCCTAAATATTCCAAGCGCTCATTATTTTGGGCGCTATAACTACGGTGCGTGAGTGCTTGTGTGAGCAGATTATTATCTACAAACTTGTAAGTAAGGCGTTTTGTTAAAATCTGCTGCGTCATTGCGGGCGTGATGAGAGACTGCTGAATTTAGTTACCATCAGTTTCAAAATCAATCAACACACTCACATTACCAAAAAGCGGTTTAATCACTTGATATTGAACTGAAGCAACCGTTTCACCTGCGCTGTTTTTATCAATTGTTAGGTCTGACCCCTTGATTACAGTAACGTAACCGGTATCGGCGCGCCTATTGAATGAAGCCATGATTTCATGATTACTCATGCTAGCTAACGGCTCTTTATTCAAGGCACGAATTACCGTTTTAACTGAATAGTATTCTTGATAGGCCGGAAAAATCTTCATCGCGACAAGCGCGATAAATACGATTGCCGCGCCAACAAACATCATGCCAATTAAAGTCGCGCCTGCTTGTTTTTCAGGATTGTGCTGTTGATTCATTTGAGTGTAACGCATTGTTTTCTCCCATTTTTCAATAAATAGTGTGAACAGCTAATGTATTGCATTGCCAATTCTGGAACCCTGATCAAAATTCATCCAGATAAAAAAAGCTTTACCTACCAGGTTTTGCTCTGGCACAAAACCCCATACACGACTATCTGAGCTATTATCCCGATTATCACCCATCGCTAAATAATGTCCAGCGGGGACCACAATCTCCTCATCATTGGCAAATTTTGCGCCTATCATATCAGGATTATAATTAAGCTCACGGTCACTGATTAAAATGTCGTGCTGCACACTGCCCAACTGCTCACGATACTGTTTAGACTCTTCTATATTAAGCCCTGAAGTAACATATTCATAATTACCCACTTCGCTCACATCAAGCAACTTACCGTTAATCGTTAATTTTTTATTTTGATAACGAATTTTATCCCCAGGCAATCCAACGACGCGCTTAATGTAATCTATCGTTGGCTCTGGCGGGTAATGAAACACGAATACATCACCACGGCTTGGGTGACTCATTTCAAAAAATGTATTATTCAAAATAGGCACGCGTAAACCGTAGTTAAATTTATTCACTAAAATATAATCGCCCGCCAACAATGTCGGCATCATGGAGCCGGATGGTATTTTGAAGGGCTCTACAATAAAAGAACGCACAAAAAACACCACAAAAATAACAGGGAAAAAGCTTTTTGCGTACTCCACAGCCACTGGCTCAGCCACGCCGACTGGACGTTTTTTACGCAAAACCAAACTATCCAGCAACCAAATAAACCCGGTTATCACCAGTATCGCTACCATGAACAATGCAAAATACATTACTTATCCTCTAAACTGATTAATTGATAAAGCCATGCCCTTAGACAAGCTCAGGAAACAACCTTAAAAGTTGAGTTGGGAGCCTGCCTGTCCTGAGCTTGTCGAAGGGTCGAACCACTATTTATCTTCAACGCGCAAAATAGCCAAAAATGCTTCTTGTGGGATTTCTACATTACCCACTTGCTTCATGCGTTTTTTACCTTCTTTTTGCTTGTCCAACAATTTGCGTTTACGCGAAACATCACCGCCGTAACATTTAGCAATTACATTTTTACGCATGGCTTTTACCGTTTCACGCGCAATAATATTCGCGCCGATAGAAGCTTGAATTGCTACATCAAACATCTGACGCGGAATCAACTCACGCATTTTCGCCGCCACTTCGCGTCCGCGATGCACACTGTTCGCTCGATGCACAATCATGCTTAGTGCATCAACGCGCTCACCATTCACCATAATATCAAGTTTCACCAAATCTGCGGCACGAAACTCCAGAAACTCGTAATCCATAGAAGCATAACCACGTGACACTGATTTTAATTTGTCAAAAAAATCCAGCACCACTTCATTCAGCGGCATTTCGTAACTTAACATCACTTGCCGACCCATATATTGCATATTCTTTTGTATACCGCGCTTGTTATTACACAACGTCATCACCGGGCCCACATAATCCTGTGGCATCAATAAATTAACGGTAATAATAGGTTCGCGTGTTTCTTCAACACGTGAAGGTTCAGGCAAACGTGATGGATTTTCAATCTGGACAACAGAGCCATCTTTCAACAGCAATTCATAGACCACAGTTGGCGCCGTGGTAATCAGGTCCATATCATACTCGCGCTCTAAGCGCTCTTGCACAATTTCCATGTGCAGCAAGCCCAAAAATCCGCATCTAAACCCAAAGCCTAATGCCGTTGAATTTTCTGGCTCAAACAGCAAACTCGCATCGTTTAGGCTCAGTTTTTCAAGTGCGGTACGTAAAGCTTCGAACTGGTTAGATTCCACCGGGTAAAGTCCCGCAAACACTTGCGGCTTCACTTCTTTAAAACCTGCAAGTGCCTCAGCGGCCGGCCTATTCACCAGGGTGACAGTATCGCCCACTTTAGCACTGGCTAACTCCTTAATACCTGCAATTACAAAGCCTACTTCTCCAGCTGAAAGCGAAGTTTTTTGCATTGATTTTGGTGTGAACACACCCACTTGTTCACATAAAAAATCAGTGTGTGTCGCCATTAAACGTATCTTGTCTTTTGGTTTTAACACGCCATCAATCACACGCACCAGCATTACCACACCTACATAGTTATCAAACCATGCATCAATCACCAAAGCTTTTAACGGCTTGGTTACATCGCCGACTGGTGGCGGCACTTTAGCAATCACGGCCTCCAACACATCACGTACACCTAAACCTGTTTTGGCAGAACACAATACGGCATCACTCGCATCCACGCCGATTACATCTTCAATTTCCTGTTTAACACGCTCGGGGTCGGCTGACGGCAAGTCAATTTTATTCAACACCGCTGTCACTTCTACGCCCAAATCCAGCGCTGTATAGCAATTGGCTACACTTTGCGCTTCAACCCCTTGCGAAGCATCTACCACCAGCAATGCACCTTCGCACGCAGAAAGCGAACGTGAAACTTCATAACTGAAGTCTACGTGGCCTGGCGTATCAATTAAATTTAGATGATAAATTTGACCGTCATCTGCTTTGTATTCCAGCGCTGCTGTTTGCGCCTTGATGGTAATGCCGCGCTCACGCTCAATATCCATAGAATCAAGTACTTGCGCCTCCATTTCACGATCAGCCAAACCGCCGCATAGATGAATAATGCGATCAGCAAGCGTGGATTTACCGTGATCAATATGGGCAATAATGGAGAAGTTACGAATGTTTTTCATTTAGTCTTTTAAGCTTTTTACGACTTTTTATATCTATTTTATAAAAAGATAAGGCGCCATAAGCGCCCTTTCACAATAGGCGTGATTTTACTACAAAGGCTTGATTAGTTTGTAATTATTTATAATATGAGTTTGATGATTGACGGTACAATTCCATGTATGACGCTTAACACGAATAATGCCAAACTGAGATTGAGGCTACCATTTAATAAGCTGTAAATATTGTTGCGTCAATCTTTTAATGGATGGTGTTATTGATGTCAGCGCGGAAGATATTGTTGACCTGTATGAATTTGCTGTAGAGTGCGCTCAAAGCCGTTAACTGATTTAAAATTTGACTGCAGACAATACGACGTCTATTTACAATTCGACAGCATCGGTTTTTTGTCCTTGCACAAAAAAACTCATCAACCAGACAATAATGGCCAAAATAGATAAATAAACCAGCGCAAGCCCCGTACTTTCTTGCTGGCTACTTAAATAGGCATTGCATAAACGTAGCGGCGCAGCTAAATAGAGCCAGCCCACTACCGTCATCATGGGGAGTACATTAGCTAGAAAAAACCCTTGTATTAAGAACCCTGCTGCACGCCATGAGATTGCTAACGCTACACCAGCTACTAATAGTGAGATGAATTTTGCTATTTCTAAACTAGGTAATACCAGCACCTCGTCTAATGCTAACGGTATCATCCAAAAGCTGGTCACGCTGCTGGCAATCAGTAAGCCGGTAATACCATAACGGTTATACGGACTAAGCTTTATTTTCAAGTAATTAGGCAAAAGCAGACCGATCCATACCCCCGCAATAATAAGTAAAGGAAACTGCACTAGCATGTGCATGCGCATATCCGCTTCTAAAAAATGTCGGGCAGGCGGTAACGAAAGCCCCACGATTAAAATCAAGCTTATTTGCCAACTGAAGCGTATTTTTTTAACCATGTATCCAATATTACTTGTGTTTGATTGATATCCGCCACGTCAACCAGCTTACCTTGTGAATCTGTGAGAAGTAGTGCCGCATTATGTTGGTAGCCGCCGAGCTCATCTGGGATAACAGTAATACCAAAAAAGTTTAACAATGTAGCGAGCTGGTTGTGGTTTTTAACTGTAGCAAAATGCCATATATTAGCGTCAGCCTTTAATCGCGCCGCATATGCAGCCAGCACTTTCGGTGTATCATGCTCCGGATCAAAACTAATAGAGAGCAAACCCACTCGGCTTTGCAGGTTCTTTTTCTGAATGATGGCTTGCAGTTGCTGAAACTCTGCCCCTAAACTACGACAAATTGCATTGCATCGCGTGTAGACAAACTCAACGATGACAAGTTTATTTTGCTGCATCGTCCAACTACGTAATGCATGTGTGCTGTCTGTTGCATCTAGCAATATAACTTGAGGTAATGCTGGCTGGGTTTGCTTCACCACAAGTTGCCGCGCCTGCTCTTTAGTAAACACTCGCAAGCCCTGTGTGTAAACTAGCCACACCAAACTAGCAAGCATTAACACCAGTACTGAGGTGATTAAGGTTTTAGCCATGTTAACCGGGCTATTAACCAGCTTTAGCAGAACCAGTGTTTATCGATTTAGCTAAACGCACCAATGCATGTATCACAATACTGGATGCCGCCAAAAACACGGCAAAAGCAAATATTGCGGCTATTTGATCGTTGCCTTGCCATTGTGTCAAATGCACCGCCCAACGACGTGGCACACTGCTTTGACCTGATACCAAAAACATCAATACAAAGCCCGTTGCTCCTATTAAAAATAAGCCAAATGAATATTTTTCTGTGCGGCTAAAATCAGCGCGTTGCCCGCTGTGCGAAGCCCAGCTAAGAAATGCAAATATCATGCTTACGCAACCTAGCAATAAATACAAGTGAAAATGCCCAGGCACCCATAATGTATTGTGCATCACGGTATTCACAGCAATTGTGCCATCAATCACCGCTGGTACTACACCAGCACTCCATCCAAAAATTGATAGCACTAACAAGCTGGAGGTTAAATCCCACTTAATACCGCTACGATAAATAATGCCTAGAGTGCCAGTCAAAGTGACGGCTAACACTGGCAAACTGCTGGTGTAGGACACGATTTGTCCCATCACGTGAACCCATAGCGGTTGTGCAAAATCCATCAATAAATGATGCGGGTATACCGCCAGCGCCATTAAACATGTCGCTGTCCATGACCAAACAAACGGCTTATATACCTTCCATGGACGACCAGTGTATTGTGGCAATATTTCATATACTGCAATCACCGCCATATAAATGGCGGCATTTATAAACACATGACCAAATAAATAAATTAGGTTTTTGGCTAGTAAGGGATTGATTTTAAATGCAGGCACATACAAATTTACCAGCATCATAACCAAAATTATCGCGCCTACTAATATTGAGACAATATTAATCAGGGCCGCCACGCTACTGGCAATTACTGCTGGTGGTGGCGCATCAATCGCATTACCTGTGCTT
>PHCL01000080.1 GCA_002842195.1 Betaproteobacteria bacterium HGW-Betaproteobacteria-20
CCTGATACCTTGAAAGCCCAACACACGGCCTTTCTAACCACAGCTAATGTCTGCTATTCCGACATGGGCAGAGTGATGTGCTCCTTTATTCATGACAGCGTAGGCTGGCATGACACGATCTGCGGCATATCTGATGCAGAAATAATCCAAAATAAATATGGCGTTACAAACTACCAAACACATCGCAACGACATGTACCGCAATGCGAAAGATGGCTTGCTCAATGAGCTCACAAAGCATGGTTTGGGCAAGCGTGATTTGGTGGCAAATATGAATCTGTTTAGCAAAGTCTCGGCAAATGATGACGGCAATTTAGTTTTTCAGACAGGTAATAGCAAAGCGGGTGATGTGGTGGATTTGCGCTTCGATATGAACGTGCTGGTCGTGTTGTCTACTGCACCACACCCTTTGGATACAGCCGAAGTGTATCAACCGGCCGATGTCTTATTGACTGCTTGGCACGTAGGCACAGCCGCCGATAATGATGTTTGCCGTAATGCTTGCGAGCAAAATCAGCGCGGTTTTATTAACACAGAACGTTTTTATGCGAATTAGGATAGGCTATGTTAATTGAAAGTAAGTATCACATTGAACAAGCAGTTTTAAATGAAACCTGTGCCGCGGGCGAGCCTTGGTCTGGTTTAGTAAAACGCGGCCAAACCTTTCGCATCCTTGATTTAGAAGGCAACCAAGCGGTAGACACCTTGTTTTATAACGCGCATAACGCCGAAGAGCGCTACAGTGCTGTCGATACGATTCAACGCCAAGGGCAAATTTACCTTACAACTGGCTCGGTAATCTACTCCAGTGAGGGTAATCCTATGCTCACTATTACGGCAGATACATGCGGTCGCCATGATACTTTGGGCGGCGCTTGCGCGGCGGAAAGCAACACCGTGCGCTATGCCTTGAATAAACGCCCCATGCATAGTTGCCGCGATAACTTTATGCACGCCATTACGCATTCTGCTTGCGTGCAAGATCGTGAAATCACCAAACGAGACATCACCGCCAACATCAATTTCTTCATGAATGTGCCCGTGACGCCTGACGGCGGTTTGAGTTTTGCTGATGGTATCTCCGGTGCAGGAAAATATGTAGAAATGTGCGCCGAGATGGATGTGCTGGTATTGATCTCCAATTGCCCGCAACTCAATAACCCATGTAATGCCTACAACCCTACACCAATTCAGTTATTGGTTTGGGATGTAGCTTAAATAGCAAATTTTAGATAAGACACCGTAGAAGGACGACCTACTACGGCAATGAAACAAGTGAGACGACTCGCAATGGTGTGAGAATAATTATGTTTAAAAAAGTCTTGATTGCTAATCGCGGTGAAATTTCTTGCCGCATCATACGTACCTTGAAAAAAATGGGCATTAAGTCGGTAGCGATTTACTCACAAGCTGATGCTGGTGCGCGCCATGTGCTTGATGCAGATGAGGCAGTTTGCATAGGCCCAGCACCGGCAGCTGAAAGCTACTTGAATGCAGAGAAAATCCTGCAGGTGGCGATTGAAGCCGGCGCAGAAGCAATTCATCCCGGCTATGGATTTTTATCTGAAAATGCCGACTTTGCCGAGGCTTGCGAAGCGGCAGGTATTGCCTTTATTGGCCCTACGCCCAAGCAGATGCGTGATTTCGGATTGAAGCACACAGCGCGTGAATTAGCTGATAAAAATGGCGTCCCATTATTGCCAGGCACGGGCTTACTTGCCGATGTAACAGATGCACGCATTCAAGCGACTAAAATTGGTTATCCCGTGATGTTGAAAAGCACGGCAGGTGGTGGTGGCATTGGTATGCAGTTGATCTGGAGCGCAGACGAACTGGATGCTGCGTTTGACTCTGTACAGCGCTTATCGCGTGCAAATTTTAAAGAAACGGGCATTTATTTAGAGAAATACGTACAAGCTGCGCGGCATATTGAAGTGCAGATTTTTGGTAATGGTTTAGGTAAGGTTATCGCATTGGGTGAGCGCGATTGTTCTGTGCAACGGCGTAATCAAAAGGTCATTGAAGAAACGCCCGCGCCACATATTTCTGAAGAAGTACGTCAGGCGCTGTGTGCAACCGCTGTTAAGCTCGGCAGTGCTTTGCATTACCGCTCAGCAGGCACGGTGGAGTTTGTATATGACAACATAACTAATGACTTTTACTTTTTAGAGGTCAATACGCGTTTGCAGGTAGAACATGGCGTTACCGAGCTGGTGACAGGCGTGGATTTAGTCGAATGGATGATACGCATAGCCGCCGGCGAAAGTCATGCTTTAGATGGTTATATCCACCGACCTAAAGGTCATTCGATACAAGTACGACTTTATGCGGAAGACCCTAATAAGAATTTTCAGCCTGCTAGTGGTGTGCTCACAGAGGTGAAATTTTCACCTATCGCACGCAACGATAGCTGGGTGGAAACGGGTAGCGAGGTTTCGCCGTTCTACGATCCTCTGATTGCCAAAGTATTGGTGCATGCCACAGATCGAGATAACGCCGTGGCTAAAATGCGCACTGCGCTAGATGAAACGTATTTAAGCGGCATAGAGACCAACTTGGAATACATACGCCAAGTACTGGCAGACACGGTATTCCCTGCCGGTAAGCAAATTACGCGCTACCTCAATAGCTTTGAATATAAGCCGCAGACGATTGATGTGCAAGATGGCGGCATCATGACGACCATCCAGGATTATCCTGGCCGCGTGGGCTACTGGGCAGTCGGCGTGCCGCCATCAGGGCCAATGGATCATCTGGCTTTTCGTTTTGCAAACAAGTTGGTGGGTAATGTTGAAGGGGTGGCTGGGCTAGAAATTACGCTCATTGGCCCTAAGCTTAAATTTAATACCGATGCGGTGATTGCCATTACAGGTGCGCCTATTGAAGCTACACTGGATGGCGAGCCAATTAGCTTGTGGCAATCGCATCAGGTTAAAGCCGACACTATTCTTAAATTAGGTAAAATTAGTGACGCTGGCTGTCGCGCCTATTTGGCGGTGCAAGGTGGTTTTGATGTGCCGGATTATCTAGGCAGTAAATCTACTTTTACCTTGGGGCAGTTTGGCGGGCATGGCGGCAGAACATTACGGGTTGGTGATGTGCTACATCTCACTAAGCAACCTATCTCGGCATATATCGCAAAATCACTCCCTCATAAATTACAGCCAAGCTACACCAATCACTGGGAAATAGGCGTGTTGTATGGTCCGCATGGCGCACCAGACTTTTTTACCGATGCAGACATTGAAATGTTCTTCTCTACCGATTGGGGAGTGCATTACAACTCGAATACCACGGGTGTCAGACTTATCGGGCCTAAGCCACAATGGGCGCGTAAAGATGGTGGTGAAGCTGGTTTGCATCCATCGAACATTCATGATAATGCCTACGCCATAGGTGCGATTGATTTCACCGGGGATATGCCTGTGATTTTAGGGCCAGATGGTCCAAGTTTGGGTGGCTTTGTTTGCCCTGCTACTATTATTCAGGCAGAACTATGGAAAATTGGACAACTTAAAGCGGGCGACAAGATTCGCTTCAAAAAGGTAAGCCAGAAAGATGCCTGTGTCTATGAAAAGTCTCAGAACGCAGTGGTGGCGAATCTAGCCGGAGAGCAAGCCAAGCTTATTGTTACAAGTGTTATCAGTCATAGCCCGATCCTGACCGAAATCTCAGAAACTTCAAATCAGATCAAGGTGGTTTATCGTCAATCAGGTGATAAATATCTATTAATTGAATATGGCGAACTGGTACTAGACATCAACCTACGCTTCCGTGTGCATGCACTGATGCAGTGGTTAGAAGTTAAAAATGTAAAAGGTATTATTGACCTCACGCCTGGCATCCGCTCTTTACAGGTGCATTTTGAAAGTCTGATATTGCCTGTAAATCGACTTATTCAGACTCTGCAACTTGCAGAGTCTGAATTACCCAGCATCGATGAGATGGAGGTGCCGACACGTATCGTACATTTGCCACTGTCTTGGGATGACGCGGCTACCCAGTTAGCGATAGAAAAGTATATGCAATCAGTGCGCAAAGATGCTCCGTGGTGTGACTTTTCATCTGGCCATGCCAGTAATATTGAGTTTATTCGCCGAATTAATGGATTAGATAGTATCGAAGACGTTAAGAGTATCGTGTTTGGCGCGAGCTATATGACTTTAGGTTTAGGCGATGTATATCTAGGCGCTCCGGTTGCCACGCCAGTTGACCCACGTCATCGTTTGGTTACCACTAAATATAATCCTGCACGTACCTGGACACCTGAAAATGCGGTGGGCATCGGTGGTGCGTACATGTGTGTCTATGGCATGGAAGGTCCTGGCGGTTATCAGTTTGTTGGCCGCACGATACAAATGTGGAATCGTTGGAATCAAACGGCTGATTTTAAAGACGGTAAACCATGGTTATTACGTTTCTTTGATCAAATTCGTTTTTATGAAGTAGAGGCGGATGAGCTTTTACAAATGCGTGAAGACTTCCCACATGGGAAATTTCAACTGAATATTGAAGAGCAGACTTTCCGCCTAAAAGACTATAACCAGTTTCTAACTAATGAAGCTGATTCTATCAATGCCTTTAAGGCAAAGCAGCAAGCCGCTTTTGATGAAGAACGAGAGCGCTGGATTGCAACAGGGCAGGCCAATTACAGCAATGAGATTGAGTCGACTGGTGCAGATGAAGCTTTGGATGTGCCGGTAGGTAGCCGTGCCTTCGTTTCGCATGTAGCGGGTAACCTGTGGCAAATCAAATTCAAAGTCGGTGACTTGGTGAATGAAGGGGATGTAGTGGTGGTGATTGAATCAATGAAAATGGAAATTTCAGTGACTGCCACCTGTAGCGGCACAGTAACGCAAATATTATGCAGTGAAGGGATGTCCGTTACTGCAGGTCAAAATCTAATCATCATTTCAGAAGGTTAAAGAATATGAACTTACAAATTTCACATCTTCGCAACTTATATCTTTCGGGCGCGCTGACACCTACCAACTTGGTAAAACAACTTGATGCAGAAATTGGTACTGAAGATACTCACCATATTTGGATTAGACGCTTACGCTTGGAAGAGCTGTTGGATTATGCCAAAGCGCTTGAAGGAAAAGACATCGCCAGCTTTCCCTTATATGGTATTCCCTTTGCAATTAAAGACAATATTGATCTAGTAGACATTCCGACAACAGCAGGTTGTCCAGAATACGCTTACACTCCCACTAAAAGTGCATCGGTGGTACAAAAACTGATTGATGCAGGTGCAATTCCAATCGGAAAAACCAATCTGGATCAATTCGCTACAGGACTTGTCGGCACACGATCTCCTTATGGCGCATGTAAAAATAGTATTAATCCTGAATATATTTCTGGTGGATCAAGTGCCGGTTCTGCAGTTGCCGTAGCGCTTGGCATGACCAGTTTTAGCTTGGGTACGGACACAGCAGGTTCTGGCCGCATACCAGCGGCATTTAACAACTTGATTGGGTACAAACCCTCATTGGGATTATTAAGTACTTCAGGTGTCGTGCCAGCTTGTCGTACATTAGATTGTGTGTCGATATTTTCTAACAGTCCAGATGATGCTGCCGTAGTACTGCAAAGTGCACAAGGGTTTGATATTGAAGATGCTTATTCACGTCAAATACCTGTCAATGTGATGCCAAATTTAGGGCCTAACTTTACATTTGGTGTGCCTCGACCCGAACAATTAGCATTTTTTGACAATCCTGAAACGCCCATTTTGTTCAAGCAGGCAATTGAAAACTTAGAGAAAATTGGTGGTAAAGCAATTGAAATAGATTTTTCGCCATTTTTGGAAACAGCTCAGTTGTTGTATGAAGGGCCATGGGTTGCTGAACGTTATGCAGCTATTCGAGAGTTTTTTGATTCGAGACCAGAGGCTATATTTCCTGTTACCAGACAAATTATCGGTAATGCGAATAAATTTAATGCGGCGGATACTTATACTGCATTTTATAAACTTAAGTCGTTACAACGTAAAGCAGAGATGGTGTGGAATGAGGTGGATGTAATTATTACACCTACGGCTGGCACTATATATACCATTGCAGAAGTTGAAGAAAATCCAATTCAAACTAATACTAATTTGGGCTACTACACTAATTTTATGAATTTATTAGATCTAACAGCAGTTGCTGTGCCAACGGGTTTTCAAAGTAATTCCTTGGGGTTTGGCATCACGCTATGTGCACCAGCTTTTAGTGATGAAGCATTACTTAATTTGGCTAACCGTTTGTCACTTCAACCTTGAAATAGTCCTGGGAATATAAAAATATGACTACTGAAAATAACATTAAAGTCGCTGTCTGCGGCGCACATATGAAAGATTTACCCCTTAACGCCCAACTTACACTACTTGGCGGTACGTATGTGGAAGCAACGCATACATCACCAGACTATAAATTATTCAAATTAAACGGCTTAGTGCCTGCGCGACCAGGTTTGTTAAGAGTAGTTGAAAACGGCAGCGCAGTAGGGGTGGAAATATGGCAATTGCCACTAAAGAACTATGGGGAG
>PHCL01000081.1 GCA_002842195.1 Betaproteobacteria bacterium HGW-Betaproteobacteria-20
TAGCTTTGTACCATCTGACGTTTGCGTTGTAATTTCCTGAATCAACTGCATATTATTGGATACTGTAGTCGCAGATGTTGACTGCGCACTGGTTGCTGCAGAGATAGATTGAATAAGTCGCGCTAGATTATTGGTCACCGATTCAATTTCGGTCAGGGCCTGACCCGCAGCATCAGCTACACGCGCGCCCTCAACCACACCTTCAGTACTTTTCTCCATCGCAGCTACCGCGCCATGCGTATCAGTTTGAATGGTTTTCACAATGGCACTAATTTGTTTAGTCGCCTCAGATGAACGTTCTGCCAAGCGCTGCACCTCTTCCGCAACCACTGTAAATCCGCGCCCTGCCTCACCAGCGGAAGCTGCCTGAATGGCCGCATTCAACGCCAGAATATTAGTTTGTTCAGTAATGTCTGAAATCAATTCAACAATTTCACTAATTTCCTGTGAGCTTTCACCCAAGCGTTTAATTCGTTTTGAGGTTTCCTGAATCTGCGTACGAATATCGTTCATGCCTGAAATGGTATTTTGTACCGCTTGTGACCCTTGGTTGGCTGCCTGTAACGAACGATTCGCCACCTCAGAAGCCAATGCCGCATTGTTAGACACCTGCAAAATAGAGCGCGTCATATCAGTAACCGCATCTGTTGTTTGCATAATTTGGTCAGATTGCGTTTCAGCCGCAATGAGCAACTGCGCTGAAGTCCCTTGCGCCACCGCAGTAGCTGAAGTTACCTGCTCGGTAGCACGGTTAATCTCAGCTACCAGGTCACGCAAGTTTTCAATCGTATAGTTAATGGAGTCGGCAATCGCACCTGTAATACTGTCGCGCACCTGCGCCTTAACGGTCAAGTCACCATCAGCCAAATCGCCCATTTCATCGAGCAATTGCAAAACAGCCGCCTGGTTGTCTTGGCCTTCCTGCGCAAGCTGACCGGTTAGGGCAATAGACTGCGCAGTTTGCTTTTTACCGTAGAAATACATGAAAACTACCAAAACCAAGCCTAAAAACAATAAGCCCAACAGCACTAATTTAATAAAATTAGTTTGAGCGGCCAGTAATTTTTTATTTTCAACCTGAACCGCTGCAATAAAAGTATTACTGGCTTGCTGGGCCACCTCAAATGCCAAGGTCAAATCAGATAATGGCGCTGATGCCGCAACAGTACCCAGTGGAATCGCCGGTACCAAACGGGTATTAGCGATTCGGAAAAAGTTATTACCGGCTTGAACCGACGCCTCGAAGGAATCTTTTAGGCTATCATTATTAAGATTTTTCTGCCAATAAGCTGAGCGCTCTTTAAATAGCGCTTCAAACTTTGCAGCATTAGCCAAGGCTTTATCACGTTTATCATTATTAAAATTAGTAGAGGCTACATAAGCCTGGTTGTAATACGAAAAGGCATCTACCGGCACCAATAAAGGCGGCAAAACATCCGCGATTAAATCTTGCTGTGCCTTCAATACATTATATACAGGGCCATTCACCCGCACCTGGTTAATCACCCAAAAGCTCAATGCTGCGAACAGGATAAATGCAATAATTTGCAAATAAAGTTGTCGATAACCAGTACCTGAGCTGTCAGCTTCTGAAGTGCTTGAGTCAGCAGTTTTTCTTAATAACTTATTAAAAAAGTCACCTATTTGCGGTGGCAAACTTTTTATAGTTGCTAGATTTAATGCCATTTTTAACCCCAATTTATGTAATTATGATGCTTTGATAATGAATAAAAATCTCAGTGCTTATTTAATTTAATCAGTACTTATTTAATTTAATATATAGCCTTGATACAACAAAATGGAATCAAGGTTTTTTACAAATCCCCCCTGGTCAGGCTTCGCTTCATCGAGGCTGCATTTACCCGGCTTATATCGTTGGCTGAATAAAGTGCATATCTTGCACCAGCGCTCCAACATCAAGCTCAAGCCATTCATTTTTATCAACATCTTCCAAAGCCTGTTTGCTAAATAAAGCTTCACCGTCTTTGTCCGTCTGTTTAACCTGCATGCTATCAACACCACGCAAGCCAATCAAACTACCGACCACTAACGCTGCTTGCGTGGTAACTTGTGAGTTTAATAACACAATTCGGCTATTGGCGGATTTAGCTGTTGGCGGCAACCCCATCAATTGAGCTAAATCTGTAATGTTATACAAATTTCCGCGTACATTTGCAACGCCCAAAAACCAAGGTTGCGTTAACGGCACTGATTGCAAAGGCGGCATAGGCAACACTTCACTCACGTCATTCAAGTCAATTAACACTCTTTTCGAGCCTACCATTACACCTAAACGCGATGTTGAGGTAGTTGCGCCCTGCGCAGTTGCCTCTTTCAGTTTTAAAAGAATCGCTTCCTGAAATTCACGTAAATTTGAGGTTTTAGCCATAGTTATTTATTCAGCTTATTCAATTGTGGTAGCAATCAATTATTCTAAAGTTTTAATTAAGGCTAATAATTCAGCGCTCACCACTGGTTTAGTGATGCAGGCTTTAGCGCCCATTTTCAAAGCCCATGCCAAATCTGTTGCCTGTGATTTTCCTGTACACAAAATAACCGGAATATGTGCTGTAGCGGGTTCTTTTGTTAGCGTGCGCGTCACCTGAAACCCAGTTAAACCCGGCATTACCACATCACACAAAATTAAATCAGGCGGAGTATCTGCCGCTTTAGCCAAGCATTCCTCGCCACTTTCGGCGCCTGTTACGGTGTAACCTGCAGTTTCTAGCAATTCAGTTAAAAAGAATCGATCCGTTGCAGAATCATCGACTACCAATATATTTTGTATTGCCATGTTTACTCTACCTCTTGTTGGTTGACTTGACTGATAGTGGCGTAAGTTTGCACCGCATCTATCAGCGTTTCTTGTGTGAAAGGTTTGGTGAGATATTGATCCGAGCCCACCATGCGCCCACGGGCACGGTCAAATAAGCCATCTTTGCTGGAAAGCATGATCACTGGGGTGGATTTATAACGCGCATTTCTTTTGATGAGCGAACAAGTTTGATAACCATCAAGCCTGGGCATCATGATGTCAACAAAAATTATATCGGGATGTTCATTGGATATTTTGGCTAATGCGTCAAAACCATCTTCTGCCAAAATCACCTGACAACCCGCGTTTTTAAGGAATATCTCAGCACTACGACGGATCGTATTACTGTCATCAATCACCATTACTTTGATGGTGGATAACTGGCTCAAACTTAATTTTTCCTGGCTTGGCTTTTCCTGATTCACAAGCAAGCTCCCCTGATTGATGCACTTTAAAACCCCATGTTTTTTATAAGTGCGCTATTTATAGTCCATTGTATATATAAAATCATGACATTAGCAATAGCATTTAATTTATTACCTTAATATACTTATTGGGATAATATACAGTAATATTATTATTCCTACCACCCGAACGGGTAGTATATAATAAAAAATTAACAATTCAATTACATATTAATACGATGCCTGATAACACAGGCATCAATACTACAGAGGAATTTACATGATAGTAAAACAAGAGTCATTAACCGCTAAAATGGCGTTAAAAGATTTGCCTGTAGCGTCCCCGTTGCCGACGGCTAACCTGGTATTGGTATTTGGTTCTGTAAAGCGCTTTGGTGACGCCAAGTTGCAAAGCACATTAAAATCACGTTATCCCACCGCGCAAATCATAGGCTGCTCTACTGCTGGTGAAATTACCGCAGCCGGTGTATTTGATGACAGCTTGCAAATTACGGCCGTTTTGTGGGAAAGAACGGTGCAGCGTGTCACGCATACCAAAATGTCTGGTATGCAGAACTCTTATGAAACTGCGGTAGGTTTAGCCCGTCAATTAAAATCATCTGATGATCTGAAAGCGGTGCTGGTCTATTCTGACGGTTTACAAGTGAACGGCTCAGAATTGCTCGAAGGTTTTAAAAGCGTGTTGGGTGACATACCGCTCATGGGCGGAATGGCTGGGGATGGATTTAATTTTAATCAGACTTTACAGATTTTTAACGACACCATTTCAGATGGTTTAGTGATTGCAGTTGGGTTGTACGGAAAAAATATAGTGGCTGCCACTGGCGTTGGTCGCGGCTGGAAGCCTTATGGTCCACCACGCAAAGTGACTAAATCAGATAAAAATATAGTATTGGAGCTTGATGGCAAACCAGCCTTACCTTTATACAACATGTACATTGGCGCGCAGACAGCGAAAGGTTTGCCAGGCAGCGGCTTGAAATTTCCATTTGCCATTATTGAAGAGGGTAAACGCGATATTGAAAAGATTCGCACATTGCTGGCCATTGACCCCGCCAACAATAGCCTAACCTTTGCCGGTAATGTTGCTGAAGGTGAAACGGTACGTTTTTGCCAATCAACACACGATAGACTGGTTGAAGGTGCTGGCGATGCGGCACATTTAGTCACCAATCAAACCAGTACAAATCAAACAGGC
Source organism: Betaproteobacteria bacterium HGW-Betaproteobacteria-20 (assembly GCA_002842195.1). Lineage (GTDB taxonomy): Bacteria > Pseudomonadota > Gammaproteobacteria > Burkholderiales > Methylophilaceae > Methylotenera. The sequence continues at coordinate 4,439 of PHCL01000081.1, forward strand.
CTGGCAATCTGCGTAAGCTGTGTTGGTCGCAAAGGCGTGATGGCAGAACTAGTTGCGGATGAAGTGAAACTGGTACAGCAAATTTTAGGCCCACAAACCTCTTTAACCGGTTTCTATTCTTATGGTGAGTTTTCACCACGTCCGGATACCATTGATAGCGTACTGCACAACCAAACCATGACGATTGGTTATTTGAGCGAGACTTATTAACGTAACTGTTTCACACAACCGTAAAAGACCATAATAAAACAATGGGTTATAATGGTTAAAATTATCTAAACGCTCAGTGCAAACTGAGCGTTTTTGTTTTATGATACGTAAACAGCACTTAAAGTCGTTCAATTAACAATACCATTCAGATAGGGAGTCATCATGGCAAACGCAGTCACATTAAAGGGTAATCCAGTTGAACTATCAGGCACCTTGCCCAAGGCAGGGGCCAATGCCTTGAATTTCACGCTTGTAGATAAGGCCTTGCAAGATGTTACATTGGAAAACTTTGCTGGAAAGCGCAAGGTACTCAATATATTTCCAAGTATTGATACGCCAACCTGTGCATCTTCTGTTCGCGCATTTAACCAGCGTGCAGGCAGTCTGGAAAATACCGTTGTACTCAACATTTCAGCTGATTTACCTTTTGCACAAACCCGCTTTTGCGCGGCCGAAGGCTTGGAAAATGTACAAAACTTATCAACCATGCGCGGTCGCGACTTTTTAATAAACTATGGTTTATTGATTAGAACCACAAAATTAGCGGGTCTGGCAGCACGCGCAGTGTTGGTATTAGACGAAAATAATGTAATCAAATATATTGAATTAGTGAACGAAATCACGCAAGAGCCTGATTATGATGCGGCGTTAGCGGCACTAAAATAAGTCATTAAAACACGCAGATAACTACGAGAGAGAAACGATGCTCTGTGAGCCGCTTCCAGAGCGGCTCACAGAGCATCGCCCATGAAGCCTATTCAAATCTACTGATAATCCGTATATTTATTATTTTTACCGCGCGCTTTTTCAACAGGATATTTCAGTGCATTCAGCGCTATTTTTTTATTCGCGGCTTCAATTAAGTCAATATCCAACACTTGCGCAATTCTGAGTAAATATACGAAAGTATCCGCCAACTCATGGCCAACCTGTTCACGCTTTGCGTCAGATAATACATGACTTTCTGCCTCCGTATCCCACTGAAAATGCTCAACTAGTTCTGCGGCTTCTACGATCATTGCCATTGATAGATTTTTAGGTGAATGGAACTGTGCCCAATCACGTTCATCTACGAATTGTTGCAGTTTTTGTTTTAACAATTCTAAAGAATCTGGCGTATTTGTCATGGGTGTACTCTCAACTATTTTCTATTGCGTTACTTTCTGTTACTACCCGCCACCATTTTAATTTCAAATAATCGGCATTCAAGCGCACCGTTATATAGCGGTGTGCGTTTGCTTGGTGTGAGGCGCATCACTTTTGGCATGGTTAAATCGTTGGTTAAAAAGTAAGTATTCCAACCTGCGAATCTGCGTTTTAGTGCTTCGCCCATTTTTGGGTAAAGCAACACTAAATCGTCTTCTTCGCCAATGCGCACGCCATATGGCGGGTTGGCGACCATCACGCCGCTGTCTGCTGGTGGTAATACGTTGATAATATCTTGCTGTGATAATTGCACCGCAGCCAGTAAACCTGCGTCTTCAAGGTTCTTTTTAGCAATGCGCACAGCGCGTAAATCTACATCTGAGCCGTAAATTTTTTGAAACGTCACTGGTTTTACTTTGGCTGCGGCCTGCGCTTTAAGCTTGTTCCAAATAGTTGGCTCAAACGTATTCAGCACTTCAAAACCAAAGCTTCTTTTATGTCCAGGCGCCATATCCAGCGCCACCATCGCTGCTTCCAGCAAAAATGTACCGCTGCCACACATCGGGTCTAATAAAGCCTGACCTGGCTGCCAGCCTGATAGTTTTAAAATGCCTGCGGCCAGATTTTCACGCAAAGGCGCTTCAATACTCGCCCCACGATTGCCACGCTGATACAAAGCCGCCCCTGAAGTATCTAAATAAAACTGATACTCATCCGCCGCCAGATAAG
>PHCL01000082.1 GCA_002842195.1 Betaproteobacteria bacterium HGW-Betaproteobacteria-20
GTAACTTTAATTTAAACGCTGGAATATTAAGACACCACCGCAGACGCTGTTGAATAACAGCGCCTGCAACAGGCCATTTTCAAGTTAAACCCCTGTTTTGAACTTAGTAAATAAACGCGTCATATTACGGCGTGTTTTATTGTCTTCCATGCCAGGTGGTACTAATTTAGCAATATCTTCATCAGACAAATAAATAGATTTATTATTTCTAATTTCAGGGTCAACGAACTCAGTCGCGGCCCTGTTAGGGTTGGCATAAGTCACTTCATTAGTGATTGCTGCTGTCACTTCTGGTCGCATAATATAGTCCATAAATAGGTGTGCGTTATTCGGGTGTTTAGCATCCGCAGGAATTGCCATGGTATCCATAAACATGATGCCACCTGTTATCGGCACTAGCGCTTCGATGTTTTGCTCAGATTTATTTTCTATGGAGCGTTTACGCGCCAGGTTAAAATCACCCGCCCAGCCATAAGCAACGCAAATGTTGCCACTGGCCAAATCATCAATCTGTCCGCCGGAATTAAATTTCTTAATATCTGGACGCACCTTCATTAACATATTAAATGCAACATCGTAGTCTTCAGGTGTGCCGGTATAGACTGGCTTGCCTAGATAATGCATCGCCGCTTGAAACACATCTGATGGTGTATCTAAAAAGGTAATGCCACATGATTTTAATTTGTTGGTATAAGTTGGATTAAACACTAAATCCCAAGCGTTATCAGGCATAGGGGTGTCACCAAGTGCAGCTTTTACTTTATCCACGTTGATGCCTACCGTATTGTAGCTCCACATCCAATCAATTAAATATGCATTACCTGGATCAAGCTTGGCAACTTTTTCTAAAAGACCTGGGTCAAGATTTTTCCAGTTAGGTAATTTGGTTTTATCTAACTTCTGAAACAACCCACCTTCAATTTGCAACTTTGCCCAGTTAGAAGAAGGCACTACGATGTCGTAACCTGTGTTTTTGGCGATGAGTTTCGCATGAAGAATTTCATTACTATCAAATACGTCGTAACGCACTTTAATACCTGTTTCTTTTTCAAAATTAGCAACAGTATCCGGCGCAATATAGTCAGACCAGTTATAGATATTGAGTATTTTTTCTTCTGCGACTTTTGCACCGGCATCTGCGGCATTGTTGTCCGATTTGCTACATGACACAGTCACCAGCCCAGTTGCCATAATGGCTAATACGCCTAACAAGTTTTTGTTAATAGATTTGTTCATATTCATGATTCCTTCTAATTGTCAGTGATTGCAATGGTTAAGTAAATAAAGTAATAAATCTGTATGTTCTTCAATCTCAATAATCCCGCTATTTAACCCCCTTTAAGTGCAACTAATCTTACAATAGGTTTCCAACAACTACCATCATTTTATGGGTAAACAACTGATGGTCACACAACAAAACTAGCATGTAAATTACATGCTAAAAAACCCCCAGTTGTTTTAAATCAGTGAGGGTTGCATCCAGGCATAAATAAATCAGCCCCATCATTTCGTCAATTTGTGCTTTCGTCGTAACGAGCGGCGGCGCAATAATCATGCGGTCACCAACGGCACGCATAATCAAACCGTTAGCAAAGCAATGACCACGGCATATCATGCCCACGCCTAACTCCTCGTCAAAATGTATATGATTCGCTTTGTCTTTAATCAGCACGAACCCTGCCACCAAACCGCAAGACTCTGCGCCACCCACCAATGGATGTCTGGCTAATTCGGCATATTTTTCAGCGAGATATGGGCCTGTTTCATTTAATACCTGGTCAACCAAACCCTCTTTTTCCAGAATATCAATATTGGCCAATGCAACTGCACAGGCTACAGGGTGGCCAGAGTAGGTGTAGCCGTGGTTAAATTCTCCACCTTGCTCTATCAACACGTTGGCCACACGTTTACCCACCACCACGCCACCAAGCGGAATATAGCCCGAAGTTACCCCTTTGGCGAATGTCATTAAATCTGGTTTTGCACCAAATAATTGTGAGCCAAACCATTTCCCTAATCTGCCAAAGCCACAAATCACTTCATCACAAATGAGCAAAATGCCGTATTTATCACAGATACGCTGTATCTCCGGCCAATAGGTTTTAGGTGGAATAATGACACCACCCGCACCTTGTACCGGCTCACCAATAAACGCGGCAATCTTTTCTGCGCCCACTTCAAGAATTTTTTTCTCTAACCAACCTGCGGCCTCTATGCCAAAAGCGTCTTTATCCTGATTGGGTGCCAGACCATAGTGATAAGGTTGTTCTATGTGTTCTATTCCCGGAATCATGCCACCCTGTGCGTGCATCCCGCTCATGCCACCCAGTGAAGAGCCTACCAAAGTTGAGCCATGATAGGCATTATTACGGCTAATAATCACGGTACGTTCAGGCTGACCTAACGTTGTCCAATAGTGGCGCACCATGCGTACATTGGTATCATTCGCTTCAGAACCAGACGTGCTAAAGAACACATGGCTAAAATTTTCACCTGCCAGTTGAATAATCTTCTCCGCAAGTTTCACTGCAGGCACATTGGTCGTTTGAAAAAAACTATTGTAATAAGGTAGTTCCTGCATCTGCTTGGCGGCTACATCTACCAGTTCTTTTCGGCCATAACCTACATTCATACACCACAGACCTGACATCGCATCAAAAATCTTATGCCCTTCAGAATCCCAGATATAAACGTTATCAGCCTTGGTGATTATGCGTACACCTTTATCCGCCAAACCCTTATGATCGGTGAATGGGTGCATATAATGTGCTGAATCTATTGCTTGAATTTCTTTAGTATTAGTCATATTGCTCTCAATTCAAATTTTAAAACCTTTACTCACCACAGAGGCACAGAGAAAACTAAGACACAATGCACGAAGGTTTGCATTGGCTTTTGACTTTGCTTTTCTCTGCGCCTCCGTGTCTCTGTGGGGAATGTTTTTTTAGGGCTATATTAAACGTGCATTAACAAATGCTCACGTTCCCATGGACTAATCACGCGCATGAATTCATCGTGCTCTGCTTCTTTCACCGCCAAGTAAACATCGATGAAATTACGTCCCAGCACTTCATGCAAGGCTTTTGAGTTTTCCAACTCCCGTAAGGCTTCAGATAACCCACGGGGCAATTGGTAATCGTGTGCATAAGCACTGCCCATGGTCACTTCTGATGGCTGTAGCTTCTCTTTAATACCCAGGTAACCGCATGCTAGCGTGACAGCCATCGCAAGATAGGGATTAGCATCAGCGCCAACTACACGATTTTCAACGCGACGGTCTGCCGCGCCGGAAATCGGCACACGGATGCCCACTGTACGATTATCATAGCCCCATTCAATGTTAATCGGCGCTGCGCCATTACGCACAATACGGCGATATGAATTCACATAAGGTGCAACCAACGCCATGGCAGCCGGCAAGTATTTTTGCAAACCTGCAATGTAGTTAAAAAACAAAGGGGAGGCAGACCCATCGGCGTTGCTGAAAATGTTTTGGCCCGTTTTACTATCAATCACGCTTTGGTGAATATGCATGGCAGAACCAGGCTCATTTTGCATAGGCTTTGCCATAAAAGTGGCATACATGCCATGTCGCATGGCCACTTCACGCAAGGTACGTTTAAAGAAAAATGCTTTATCGGCCAAAATCATGGGCTCGTCATGCAAAAAGTTAATTTCCATTTGCCCCGCGCCAAATTCGTGAATCAAGGTATCTAACTCTAAACCCATCAAATCGCAATAATCGTAGATATCTTCAAATAAAGGGTCAAATTCATTCACGGCATCAATGCTGTATAACTGGCGACTGGTTTCTTTACGGCCACTACGGCCAATCGGCGGGCTTAAAGCAATATCTGGGTCCGGGTTACGATCAAGCAGATAAAATTCTAGTTCTGGCGCCACTATTGGTGTCCAGCCCAGCTCTTTGTATAAATTAGCCACGCGGCGCAATACGTTTCTAGGCGCAAAATCAATCGGCGTCCCATCGTGATTCACACAATCCATAATCACTTGAGCTGTAGGATCGGTCGCCCACGGCACCAGTCTAAGCGTAGTCGGGTCTGGTAACAGCACCATGTCTTTATCAGTAAAGCCAAATACGCGGTTATAGCCTTCATGGCCTTCAGGCGACTCACCCGTTACCGTCATGCCAAACACGGCCTCCGGTAAACGCATGGCACGGTCTGTAGAGAACTTTTCACGTGGTAGAATTTTACCGCGCGCCACACCGGTTAAATCAGGTACTAAACACTCAATCTCAGTAATATTGTTATCTGTCAGCCACTTATCCATGTCTAAATTATCAGTTCTTACCGTCATATCTTTCTCCTGTATTACTCATTAACATTTATTAAAGAAGTTTATTTAAGGCTGCTTAAATAGGCTTACGATAAAACTGTTAATCAGGTGGCTCATGCCTTTGCATTCTTATTCTGCAAGCTTCACCGAATGCTTTAAAAATGGCTAAATACTGCGGATTTTCCATCACACCCCACTCTGGATGCCATTGCACACCAAGCGCAAAAGCCTTGGCATTGTTCACACTTAACGCTTCAATTAAGCCATCGGGCGCATACGCTTCTGCCGTCAATCCCACGCCGAGTTTATCTATACCTTGGCCATGAAGTGAATTCACCATCATTTGTTTATTGTCGACGATAGCCGCCAATTGACCGTCAGCCACCAGGTTCACTTTGTGTACAGGTGCATAGCGCGCTTCTATAGAGCCATTGTCTGCTTCGCGATGGTCATTCAGGCCAGCAACCGCATGCACCGCTTGATGCAAGCTGCCACCAAAAGCCACGTTTACTTCCTGGAAGCCTCGACAAATTGCCAGTAGTGGGATACCTGCAACTATCGCTGCCTGTACAAGCTTTAAGGTGAGCGCGTCACGCGCTGGGTCTAGCGGTAGCGAGGTATCAAGTACGCTTTGCCCAAAATGAGAAGGATGTAAATTTGAAACAGAGCCTGTCAGCATAATGCCATCAGCCAGTGCCAATAACGTATCAATATCTAGGTAGTCACTAATGGCTGGCACTAGCAAGGGCATGGTCTCTGCGGCTTGTGCTGCTGCCATAATGTATTTATTGCCAACCACATGAAACGGATGCATGCCTATCTGTTTAATATCAGCAGGTAACAATACTATTGGTTTTCGTTTGTTTTTTTTCATGCTTTAAGTCTTACCGTTTATATCCAGATTTGATTATATGACTATAAACCATATTGCAACAATTCAGTTACAAGTATACTATCCCTTCAATTGGTGGCATTACAAGTACCATTTAGATTATTTAATTAGAACCACTTATTAAGTAGTACCGGCACACAATGAAGCAATTAATCCTCTCGGAATGGTTATTAACACAACTTAATCAAGCTGAATTTCCAGCGCGTATGCCTAACCACAGGCGCGTGTACGCGGCCATCCGGCGTGCTATTACCGAACAAGCGTTACCTTCCGGCGCACGTTTACCTTCTACACGAAACCTGGCTGAAGATCTTAACGTATCACGCAACACAATATTAGCGGCCTTTGAGCAGTTGCTGGATGAAGGCTACGTGACAGCCAAAACCGGTAGCGGCACTTATGTAAACTACACCCAGCCAGAGGGTTTTGGCAAATCAGGCAGTCAAGCTAATACCACAACAACTAAAGCCACAACTATAAACGTAGGTAACAATGCCACGCTTTCGCAGCGCGGCTTAGCATCCATCAGCACACTTGCCCTTAGCAACCAAGTCAGTAATTTAGAGCATGGTTATTTGGGGCATGAGGTGCAGCCATTTGTTCCTGCCGAAGACGATTACTCTAGATTTCCACTCGCTTTATGGAGGCGTTTGCTTAATCGCCAATGGCGCGCCATTAATCCGACATTACTGGATTCTAGCCACGATGGCGGTTACCTGCCTTTACGCAAAGCCATAGCGGATTATCTGCGCGTATCCCGTGCAGTCAACCTGACGGTAGATCAAATACTCATCACCTCCGGCACACAGCAATCTATTGATTTATGCGCACGGCTACTCACCGACCACAATGACATTGTTTGGGTAGAGAACCCTTGTTACTGGGCGGCGCGGCGCATACTAGAAGTCAACGGCTTGCAGTTGCACGCAGTGCCGATTGATAGTGAAGGCATGGCGCCCAGCATTCAAGATTATCGCGTAAAACCTCGGCTGATTTACACCACACCATCGCACCAGTATCCCAAAGGCATGGTAATGAGCTACGGACGCCGTCGCCTGCTGTTAGACTATGCACAAAATAGCAATGCGTGGATTATTGAAGATGATTATGATAGCGAATTTCGCTTTGAAGGCCGGCCAATCTCATCGCTGCAAGGTATGGATACGCATGGACGCGTGCTGTATCTAGGCACGTTTTCAAAAGTCATGTACCCTGGCATCCGCTTAGGCTATGTAGTGGTGCCACCACAATTAGTTGATAGCTTTAAAAGTGGTTTGTATCAAT
>PHCL01000083.1 GCA_002842195.1 Betaproteobacteria bacterium HGW-Betaproteobacteria-20
ACCGAATTAAGAGTGTTAAATAAAATGAAAATCTTCTATTGTTTGATGCTTAGTTCATCGTGGATAGTATGAACGCCTTCGATGCTACGGACTAACTTTTTCACATAATCAATCTGGTTCTGGTTTTCGACCACTCCGGTAAGACGGACGTCACCCTTCAGAGTTGCGACTGTAATATCAAAACCTTTGGTTTTTTCATCAAGAAGCAGTGCAGTTTTAACCATTATTGTGACGTCACTATCTTTAATCTCAGCTCCCATTGTGCTGCCACTCTGTAGCGTGGCTGGTGTTTCTTGGGGTTTATTGCATCCTGCTAGCATCGTTATGCTAAAAAACGCTGTACTCAAAATCAGTAATTTAGTGTGCATTTTCATTTGAAATTTACTCCTTGTAAAAAATCATCAATATTGATGGTTCAATCATTATTACCGGGAGAACTTAAGGTATTCTTAATTCGCTAAGTAACATTGATCACATTGATTATTCATATTAAAAGTAATCGCTAAGCGAGATAAATAGAACGTATCTTGTAGACGGACGAGTGGACAAAATAACCGTATAATCTGATAAATTTAGCCTACAAACAGATACTATGAGCAACCCAGCCCCAACTGATATTTCCTATGACGATCCCCAGCGTCACGCTATAGCCAACCGCTGTACCTGGGTGAGTGTAGTGGTCAATACGTTATTAACTTTATTGCAAATCGCAACAGGTTTCTTTGCTCACTCTCAGAGTTTAATTGCGGATGGTATGCACACGCTGTCTGATCTCATTTGTGATTTTTTAGTACTGGTAGCGAGTCATCATAGTAAAGACCCTGCCGACGAAGGTCACCCCTATGGCCATGGCCGAATAGAAACAGCTGCTTCATTTGTACTAGGCGCAATTCTTGTGGCGACAGGAGGTGCCATTATGGTGGCCGCTGCAATAAAGTTGCAAAATATTGAAAATCTACCACCAGTTGCGCCATTGGCTTTATGGGTGGCAATCATTGCACTCATCGTCAAGGAAGGATTATTCCGCTACATGCTGCATGTAGGCGAGCGGTTACGTTCACCCATGCTTATTGCCAATGCTTGGCATGCACGTTCGGATGCAGCATCTTCGCTGGTGGTGACGTTAGGTATTGGCGGCAACCTGTTGGGGTTCATTTATGCCGACTCAGTAGCTGCAATCTTGGTTGGTTTCATGATTGTGCGTATGGGCATTGTGTTTGCCTGGGAAGCTTTTCAGGAGCTGATTGATGCAGGACTGTCAGTCGAGGAAGTGGATAGTATCCGTCAAACTCTAATTGACACATCAGGAGTAGAAAGTCTGCATGAACTTCGCACCCGTCGTATGGCACACCGCGCACTGGTGGATGCACATATTCTGGTTAATCCTCGTATTAGCGTTTCTGAAGGACACAGTATTGCAGAACGCGTACGTGGACGAATACTGAAAAGCCATCCAGCGGTGTCTGATGTGTTAGTGCACGTCGACCCTGAAGATGATATTGATCATGATAGTAATGCACAGCGGATGCCAGCGCGAGAAAGTTTATTGATTCATCTAGCGCCCCTGCTCAATGGCTTGCCAGAGCCGCAGCGGGTAGTATTTCATTACATTGCTGGCAAAGTCGAGGCTGAAGTTTATTTGCCGCATAATTTTTTTGAGCACGGAACTGCTTTAGTTCAGGCCGAAGAAACGGTAGCTGGACGCCTAGCTGATAATCCGTACTTTAGCTCGGTGTCGCTTAACTGCTTGGTGATACCCAAGCAGCTGTAACAAAGTAATGCTAGACCAATTTCTGAGATAAATGCACACTCGCGGCTATAAGCTGCTATTCAAAAACTACCTCCCTTACGGGTCGATTAAAACCTTAATAATTCAGTCACTGAATGTCGATTGCTGTTTATGCGTAAATATGTGAAGATACTCGTAGCCTATGAGGTGCTGGAATTGCAACTCATACTGATAACGAAAAATATAAGCGGTTGATTTTGAATAAATGCAACTTACAAATTATGAGTCAGGATATAGACAGCACGGTTTATAAAACCCTGCTGGAATCGACTAAGGCCATTCCATGGAAATTAGACTGGGTAACCATGAAGTTTGCCTATATTGGTCCGCAGATCGAATCTCTGCTGGGCTGGCCTCAGGCAAGCTGGGAGACTTCTGAGGATTGGTCATCGCGGATGCATCAAGATGATAGAGCCTGGGTAATAGATTATTGCATTGGAAAATCATTAGCAGGAGAAGACCACGAGGCTGATTACCGAGCCATGAAAAAAGATGGTGGTTATGTATGGATTCGCGATGTAGTGCATGTAGTACGCAATGAAGACGGCACTGCAAATTCATTAGTAGGTTTTATGTTTGATATCAGCGAGCGGAAAAAAACTGAAGAAAAGCTTTTGTGTCTGCAAAAAGAGTTGGAAGATTTTTCTTTTAAAGATGGTCTGACCGGCATTGCCAACCGGCGTATGTTCGACTCTGTCATGGAGTTGGAATGGACCAATGCAAAGCGCAGCAAGCAACCGCTCTCATTAATTATGCTGGATATTGATTATTTTAAACAATATAACGATTTCTATGGGCATATTCAGGGCGATGAATGTTTAAAGCGTGTAGGGCAAATCCTGCATGGCGTAGGCACCCGCGCGCGCGACTTTTTTGCCCGATTTGGAGGCGAAGAATTTGCACTGATACTTTCAGAAACAGATGAGCAATCTGCAAAAAAAGTGGCTGAGCGATGCCGTAATTTGCTTTTTAAAGCGCAAATTCCACACGAAAAATCCTTAGTGAGTCAGGTGCTAACCATTAGTCTTGGGGTAGGTACCATTATTCCTACCCATCAAGATGACCCGAGAAAGTTTATTGAAGAAGTTGATAAACGGTTATACCTGGCAAAGAAAAAAGGTCGAAACTGTACCGTTGAGGCCGATTTGTAGGCAGTGTGAGTTGAATTTAGTCAGGCAGGATGTGTGGAAGCAGACCGCCATTTATTTTGGTCACAGTGTTGGCAGTAGCCAGACTGCTCAACTCACACGGTATCAAGCAGCATCAGGCGATTGTGATACTAAGGGTATGAGCGCAATTTTTAAGTTGTATTTATCAAAAATTGGGTGTATAAATTAAGCGTAGATTCAGCGCACGGGTTTGAGAAAGTTAATCTTTAATGGAGATGCTTATCGACACTTCAGTGATTTATAATCCGTAAGTATTACCTGAGCCAGTTTGATTGCTGGTATATTCGGCACCCCATAAGCCGATACATAACGCCGCGTATATGCGGCGTTATTATTTCCCGATACTATCCAATATATTTAACTGATACGCATGAATCAGCACTTGCTTCATGGGCGGTGCCCTGTGAGCCGCTCTGGTGGCGTCTCGCAGGGCAGTGATTTCTGCCCGTGTATTTTTTAGTTAAAAGTTGAATGTAATTTTTTATAAGAATTATGGAATGCCGATCACTTTCATATACTCTTCAAGTGTGATGGCAAGATTTTCCAGTGAGGCTTTTATATCATCAAACTGGACATCAGCATCAACATGCTGTTTTTCCAGCAATGATTTGTGTTCTTCAATCGCCTTAATATGCTCTTTAAACTTAGTGTGTCGCGGATCGTTGTTGGACATGATTTACTTCTCCAAAAAATAATTAACTCTCTAGCATAGCATGCAATAAATATAAGGTATTTTGCCATGCCGCTTAATCTCTAGGTATATTTAATCTCTGGGCCCCAGAAAATCCGGCTTGCCTAATTCCACGCCGTTATGACGCAGAATGTTGTAAGCGGTGGTCACGTGAAAATACACGTTTGGATTTACCCAGGTTAGCAGATAAGTTTGTCCGGTAAATTTCAGCTCTATGTTGCGCACGCCGATGGTGATGTCGCGGGTTTCACTGCCCTCCATTTGTGCGGGTTTCACGCTATCTATAAACGCGATGGTTTTGGTGATACGCGCTTGCAACTCGGCAAATGTTGTTTCAATATCTTCATATTTTGGAATCTCTAATCCGGCTAGCCGCGCTGCGCCGCCTTTGCTCATGTCTGTGGCAATTTGCACTTGGCGCAACAGCGGATACATATCGGGGAAAAGACGCGCATGCAGTAATACGCTGTGTTCTACTTTTTTTGCATCGGCATATTCCTCACCTTTTTTGAGTATGTGCGACAGGCTGGTTAAGGCACGCTTGAGCGGTGGAATGGTGGCATCGTACATGGTTAGCATGGCGTAATCCTAAAAAATAAATGGGTTTAATGACGCGTAATAATCAGTATAAGCCTATTTTACGATAAGTGCTTCATCCTCAATATTGCAGAACTATCACGGTAAATGTGACTCAACCAAGTAATAGTTCACAGGACTGGAATTTTGCAAAATAACCATAAACTTTGATATAAATCAAGGTGCTAAGTTAAAGCAAGATAATATGATACGACTTTATACGCGTTAATGATGGGTCGAACAGTAAGTTTGAATATTGGCTGGCTCGAGTGATTTCAGTGTTATTTATAATCATAGGAGAACCTTATGTTTTTTCTAGGGTGGCAGGGAATTTATACGTTCGTAGGTTTGGTTGTTGTTATTGTTCTGGTCTTGGTGGCGTTTGCCAAGATAACTAAATAGTGCGCGCTTGCGGTTTGTCGGTAGTTTTGCATTTAACCGAGCTAGGCGACATGATTTTAGTTTCCTGAAAATAATTTACCTATATTTACGCATCAGCCTATGATGAAGCCATATTAAATGACAGGAGAAATATGATGGCTAAAGGTCAAATCAAAAGTAACAAAGAAGCAAAAAAGCCGAAAAAAAGTAAAGAAGTGGTGGTGCCGAATAGCTCGATTATTCCCCTAAAATCAAGCACCTCATCTAAAAAATAAGCAGTTGATGTAGCTTCATCTTGAATGAGAAATGCCCGCCATACTTAAAAATATGGCGGGCATTCACTTTTGATAAAACAGCGGTGATTTATTCTTTAATAGCCGGTGGGCCTTTAAAGCGTTTGTTTTCACCAAACACAAACCAGAAAATCGCCATTACAGCCAGCATAAAGAGGGTCACGTATAACACCTTTTCATTCGGTGGCTGTATACCAACGATGACTAAAAAACCACCGCCAATAACGGCCAGTACGGCAATAGGCTTAGACATCCCAGCTAAATCAAATGGGCCTTTGTGTTTCCATGTTTTGCCTTCTGCCAGGATACCTGCAGCTGTTGGCATGATGTAGGAAATGTAAAGAAATACTGCGCAGCCAACGGCCAGTACGCTAAAGGCTTCGGCATATAACGTGGCTATAATCGCTAAAATAGCTGATGCCCAAACTGCAGCAATAGGTGTTTTTAACTTGGGGTCCACTTTACGCAGCAAGTTAGAGCCAGGTAAACCGCCGTCACGTGCAAATGCAAACATCATGCGTGAGCAAGAAGTTAAACAGGCTAAACCGCACAAGAAGTTGACCAAAAAAATACCCAAACCCAACGCGGCTTTTAAGGCGAGTGGCAAGGTGCTTAAAAGGGCATCTAAAAAGCCAAAGCCTTGCTTAACGCCTGTTGCAACATCCGGCATGACTAATACAAAAGTGCAAATCATTACATAGCCAAAAATGATGGAATAAATGACGGAACTGATAATGCCGATAGGTACCGCTTTTGCAGCGTCACGTGTTTCTTCAGCAGTGTGTGCAGATGCATCAAAACCAGTAATGGTATAAATCACAAGCAAGAGCCCTAGTAAGAACGGGAACACCATCCCCTCACTTTTTGGCCAGACGCTACCTTCAGCCCCTGTAAAGTTGGTGAAAGTGTAGAGCCTGGAGAAGTCTAGCGGATTTTGATTAAATGCTAATAAAGACAAGGTAAGAATGCCGCCAATGGCCATAATTAAATACCCGGCAAGATCAGTGATTTTTGTAGTGAATTTTGGAAAACGATAAATTAAAAGCGCCTGAAGGGCGGTAAACAGTGTGATATAAAAGGTTTGATGTGCGTAACCAAAGCCCGACACGTCGACCCCCAAGATAGGCAGTGCCAGGCCTTTAAAGAAAAAGTCATACACACCAAAATTCCCTGATGCCACTACAAAAATTAAGCCCAGTAAATTAAACCAAGCGGTACACCATCCATAGCCCTTGCCACCTAAAATTGAGCCCCAGTGATATAAACCACCTGCTGTTGGGTAGCTTGAAGAAATTTGCGCCATGGCTAATGCAACAATAGTTGCAAATAATCCGCCGACCAACCAGCCTATGCCAATAGAAGCGCCGCCAGCGCCGCCTAATGCCAAAGGAAAAGCAGTGATGCCGCCAGCCAGAATGCAAATGATAGAAAAAGAAATAGCAAAGTTGGAAAACCCACCCATGTGGCGATGGAGCTCTTGTTCATAACCCATTTTTTTTAG
>PHCL01000084.1 GCA_002842195.1 Betaproteobacteria bacterium HGW-Betaproteobacteria-20
CTGTACGATTTTGCTGAATATTTTCCGTGCTGGTTGCAAGCAATCTAGCGGCTTCACCCGCATGTGGCGTGATGACTGTTGCTGCATGGCGGTTTTTAGTGATTACACCTAAATGTGGATATTTAGCGATTAAATTCAGCGCATCTGCATCTATCAGCATGGATACGTCTTTATCTAACCAAAATGTTAACAACTTAATAGCCGCTTCAGATTGCCCTAAGCCCGGACCAATGACCACACAATCTAGTTGCCGTAACTGAGTTAAATCAGTTGGAGAACGAAACATGATTTCTGGCTGGGTCATATCTACGCTTGGTGCGTCGTCAGATAGCATTGCCGCGTAAACACGTCCTGCACCGCAGAGTAACGCGGCTCGTGCAGCTAAAAACACCGCACCTACCATGCTGGCATCGCCACCAATAATAGCGACACTGCCGAACAATCCTTTATGCGCATCGGTTTCACGCACAGGTAATGCCGGTTGAAACATGCTTTTCACTAGCAAGTGAGGATTGGTTTGCCCGGTTTTAATGATGTGTCACCCTAATTATTGATGAATAATATTGATGAATAAATTTTTTACTTATCTAGTACTCACCTACTTAGCACTCGCCCACTAAACGCCAACTAATTAAACACGCACTTACCAGATGCCTAACTTACCACGTATCGTAGATTCAATTGCACTTTTTGCGTGCCATTGTAGCTATTAGTTTGCAGCTGATAAGCGGCTTGGATTGGGCTGGCAAGCAAGTCTGAGTGGTTAAAATATATGGCATCAAGCACCATCGAGTCTTTTTTTAAACTGAGTTTTAGATGTTTTTCACCCAGCACGCGCTGATTAATTACCTCGAATTTATCATAAAACAAAGGTGGCGCGAAGCCCTGCCCCCATACTTGATTCTCTAAAGTTTGTGCGCTTGCAAACGTCATGTCATCACTATTTAAACTACCATCCACTTCAAGCACAGATTCCAGGTCGGCTTCTGTAATCAGGCTTTTAACGACTATTTCAAAGCTGTGTTTGAACAGTTCAAAATCAACTTGCTTAATAGTAAGCCCGGCGGCCATAGCGTGCCCGCCAAACTTTAAAATCAAATCTGGTTGATGTTTGCTCAGTAAATCGAGTGCATCACGCAGGTGCAAGCCAGCAATAGAACGGCCTGAGCCTTTAAGTAAGCCTTGTCCTTCAATCGCATCTTTAGCATCGGCAAAGGCAATCACTGGGCGATGAAAACGCTCTTTAATGCGTGATGCCAAAATGCCAATCACACCCTGGTGCCAATCGGCTTGATACATGCTGATAGCGAATTGATTACTCACATCCATATCATCGAGCGATATATTCGCAGCATCTTGCATATCGGCCTCTATGCTACGGCGCTGTACGTTTAAATCCTGTAATTTTTGCGCGATACTTGTGGCTTCCAATTCCGTTTCTGCCAGCAAACATTGTATACCTAGCGTCATGTCGTCTAACCTGCCAGCCGCATTCAGCCTTGGGCCTACATAAAAACCTAAATCCTGGGCATTGGCTGTTTGTGCCTGGCGGCCACTCACGCGCAGCAACGCCAATATGCCTTGCGAGCAGACACCGGCACGAATTCTACGCAAACCTTGTTCAACTAAAATGCGATTGTTATCATCCAGCTTCACTAAATCTGCAACGGTGCCAAGCGCGACTAAATCGAGCAGTTCGGTCAAGTTAGGTTCAGGTTTAACCAAATAGGCACCGCACTCACGAAACTCTGCTCGCAAGGCCAGCAAACCGTAAAACATGACGCCTACACCCGCTAGATTTTTACTTGGGAAATCACAGCCAGATTGATTAGGGTTGATAATACAAGCGGCTTGTGGCGTTATTTGCCCTGGTAAATGATGGTCAGTAATCAGCACTTGTATGCCGAGTGCATTGGCGGCAGCCACACCATCCACACTGGCAATGCCATTATCAACGGTAATAATCACATCGGGTTTTTGCTGTGCTGCGAGCTGGACGATTTCTGGCGTCAGGCCATAACCATATTCAAAACGATTCGGCACCAAAAAATCTACCTTTGCACCAAACGCACGTAAACCTTTAACGGCAACCGCCGTGGCAGTGGCGCCATCGGCATCGTAATCGCCAATGACCAATAGTTTTTTATTGGCAGTAATAGCATCAGCCAATAATTTGGCCATAGACTGATTATTGGTAAGCGTATGCGGTGGTAACAGATTGCTTAAGTTTGCGCTGAGTTGGTTGGCTTCGCTAACGCCGCGTGAAGCCAGTAAGCGTGCCATTAGCGGCGATACGCCTGAAATCTGCAAGCGTTGCTCTGCGTGCGATTGTGTTGGGCGTATTACAATTTTAGTCATATTTGGTCTGTTTTATAAATAATTTAGCCATACTTCAACAAACTCAGGCCACGCACATGCACATCCTGAGCTTATTAAAAAGGCGGTCACAGCTTAGTTGAAATAACTGATCACAGGCATTGAAGTTCGCCAGAACCTGTAAAAATCGACAGGTTTAATTTCAGCCACTAAACTTTTTTCATAAAAACCTAAGTTCAAAACTAACTCTTTGATTTTTTTTGATTTTAATGCGACCAATAACGGCTTAAACCAAGCTTCATCCAAATGGCCGAGATGAGGCATTTGCATGCGGATACTCATTACATTACTTTGCATCATTGTATCTAATCTCTGTGGCAACTGTTGGTATGGAATGCCGGCCAAAGTCGCTAATCCTTGATAAAAAACGCTATCCGCAACCAGCACGCTTGTGTTATTTTGTAAATTCTCCAATTGCGGCATCACGCCTCCGCCAGAAAACCAGACGCTATTCACGGCTAGCTCGCCTGTATTTTCACGCACCACATTCGCCGGGTGTTCAAACAACAACATTTGCACTTCATTAAGCACTGCCAACCACCTGGATGATTCAACACCTTGCGGCATAAACTGGTGAATATTTTTACCCGCAGCTACGCCAGGCAGGCTGGTTTTAATTTGTGGCGAATGCGCTACACGTAAATACCAGGCACCTGAATTACCGATTATAAAATCCAGGCCATCTTGGCTAAAATGCTGATTCAAGCTGGCAATCATATGCTCGGCATGTTCAAGATTTATTTGCAAAGGGATAGGTTCACCCAGGCTAAAACAATCACGTTGCAGCACTAAATTTACAGCATCGGCGCGTAGCCAATAAGCTTTGCCCACGTCTAAACCATCCGCCATTGCGGCAATTGCTGCTATTGGATAATCTGGTGCAGCTTGTAAACCAAACTGCTCGCAGATTAAAGTTTCCAGAGGCTTTTCAAGCTGCGTCAATTTAGCCTTCGCTAATAGTTGCGCCAACGCGCTTGCACTGTGCAAGCCTGATAATTCTGCGTCTAAAACGCAATCAACGGTGAGTTTCATGCCATGCTTTTATCGAAAGTATTATTTAAAGCGCTTAGTTAAAAACCTATAAGCCTGATTTTACTAGCTAGCTGGTGCGCATGGGTATTTTTGAATAATTAAAAGTTAAAAAAAACCTGACAGCTTATAAAGCTGCCAGGATTAGTCAGTATTGATAGTTTAGATAATATAGGCCAGCTACCACCCAGCTTAATAATGAAGCTTAATACCGACGCTCATTGTGGCGATTACCCCAGCCGCGATGCTCGCCGCGATTGCCGCGGTCATGGTCATCATTCCAGCGGGAATCACCATATTGATTCTGCCCTAAATAACTAATTTGCGTCACAGTCCGGTTATTAGGCGCAATAACTACGTTTACATCAATATATCGACCGGGATGCTGTTCGGTCACGGTAGTATAGTTTCTGCCGTTGTATTCATACGTGACCAAATAGCCGGCATTCACGCTTTGCCAGTTATCCACCTGGTAGCAAGTCTCTACAGGTACAGTACGTGTAGTACGATAGTTATTCTGGTTGTTGGCAATATTATTACCGGCAATTGCACCAACACCGGCACCTACTGCAGCGGCGGCTACACGGCCATTGCCTCGGCCAACAGTACTGCCCAATAAACCGCCAGCAATACCGCCGATTAACGCACCGGCGACTGAGTTGTTGCCGCCATGGTTATAGCTTTGTTGCTGATACTCTGTGCGGCATTCCTGACGCGGCACATTCACACGCTCCATTTGCGGTGTTACAGAAAGCACACGAGCGGTATCGTTATATTGCTCGGTCGCCATTGCAGGTGCGGCAAATAACGCCGTCAACAAAGCTGGAACTAACATTTTTACCTGCATATTTTTCATACTACTCATTTTATTTCTCCTCTTATCCAGAAATAATTCTAGAATTTAGTTACGCTGAATATCAACGCGATTGATTGAGTTTTTTATTTTCAATCTCTGCGGTTTATGCTGCAGATGGTCGGTTAACGCGCCTTCTTTTAATTTGGACTACTTGCAATTGTTAGCAATTTGTAACTAATGATTTTCATTAACCAACTTAAACCAAATAAAAGTGACTAACAACAACGCTTTTGGTGAATTATGAGAGGCACTTATGTGACGTAAGTTACGAAGTTTTGATTTTTTAACGCAGATAATGCATTAACTTCGCTAGACGTTGCACACTGGCACTAAACATATTTAAGGAGAGCAGCCATGAATAAAATAAAAACCATCATCTTATTGGTAAGTTTAAGTTTTACCGGCCTCGCCCTTGCCGGCGAATTTGATGACAATTGTACGAATAGCTTATCAAAAAACACATTCCATAAAACTAAATGTGAAATCAGCGAGATTTTTGGTGGTAAAACTTATTGTTTTAGTAACAAAAGTGCACGCAATGCATTTTTATCAAACCCACAGGACATGATAGATAAAGCGACAAAATTTTATAAAAAAAGTGCAGCAGATAATAAAGAACCCGTTCGCGAAAAAATCAGTCAAGCCGATGCCTTAGCACAAATAAATAGCAAAACTTGCGATTTAAGCAACAAAGATGCAGGCTATTTAATTTTTAACGGCATGGATTTAAGTCACTGTAATATGCAAAACATCAGTTTTTTTGGTGCAGAATTGATGGGGGCAAAATTAAAAGGCGCTAATCTACAAGGTGCCTACCTCAATCTGGCGCGACTTGAAAATACAGATTTAAGTGGCGCCAATTTAACGAATGCCACGATTTTTCAGGCGATTTTTGATAAAACCAACTTCCAGGGTGCCAACCTCACCAACGCCCGTATGATAGGCACGCTGGGCAATGTAAATATGAGCAATGCTACCGTTATAAAAGGCCGCTTTGGTTTAGATATCGGCAATCAGCCTATGGGTGCCATGCGTTTTGACGCGATAGGCGGCAAGTTCGCCAATACCAACTTTGAAGGCGCTGACATCAATCGCAGCAACTTTAAATTTGCAGACTTTAGAAATGCCAATTTACGCAATACGGATTTATTTCGGGCAGACTTTAGTAAAGCCGATTTAACCGGCGCTGATATTACGGGTGCAAAAATGGACGAAGCGATATTGGACGAAACCATTATGACCAACGTAAAAGGTCTGGAGGCCATTAAAGGTTATGACGAAGCCAAAGGCAAATGTATAGATTGCACGATTAAAGCCAAAATGGTTGAGCCCGCACTGAAAAATTAGCATTAAAATGGCCATTATAAGCATGCCTTCAAGGTCGCTGCCCTGCGAGCCTTTATCAGAGCGGCTCGCAGGGCAGTGTTTTTCTCTCGATGGGTTTACAAGGATTTAATAATGCTATTCTTCCACTAGCAAATCCGGAATATGCCCGAAAGCAATACGCATGGGCGCAGCTTTTAGCGCCGCATGTGCACCACCAAAATAAATGGTGTTTTTGCCAAATTTTAAATTGAGCGTATCTATCGCCTGATTGAGTTTTTTCTCATTTTCAAGCGGCTCTATCTGAAATAAGTCGCGCGCCACCTCATCTGCCGTCACCAAGCCTGAAAAAGACACGCCGACAGCAAAAGGTTCATGTTTGGTTTTTGGGTAATGTTGCAAAAAACTTTCTAACGCTTCAGTCAGTTGCAAAGTGCTGTCGGTTGGCGAAACAGCATTTTCCATACGCCAACTGGGTATATCTCTAAACTTCACTTTAATGCCGATTTTTGAAGCAAGTAAATCATAACTGCGCATGCGCATACAGGCTTTTTGCAACAGGCGATGCATTACCGCTTTTACGCCGGCTTCATTGCGCTGCTCGGGCGGCAACACGTGCGAATGCCCTAAACTGCTCCGTGCATTTTTTGCATAATACGGCTCCAGGCCGCGCAGTTTATCGTACATGCGCTCGCCTTCTATGCTGCCCCATGCTGTTTGCAACTGCTGGCGATTAGCCGCATACAGTTGCTCTACTGTG
>PHCL01000085.1 GCA_002842195.1 Betaproteobacteria bacterium HGW-Betaproteobacteria-20
CGTGCAAACACAAGATTTTGATGCAGGCCTGGAAATTAGCCAGCTACGTAACGCGCGTAAGGATACCGGCGCTGTAGTCAGTTTTATTGGTCAGGTGCGTGATGTAAATGAGGGTGATGCGGTATCGCAGCTTACTTTAGAGCATTACCCGGGGATGACAGAAAAAGCCCTGGAGGCAATTGTGCGCCAGGCAAAAAGCCGCTGGGATATTTTTGATGCAATCGTGATTCACCGTGTGGGTACATTGCAGCCAACAGACCAGATTGTACTGGTTGCAGTCAGTGGTGCGCATCGTGGTGAAGCTTTTAAGGCTTGTGAATTCATTATGGATTACCTGAAAACTGAAGCACCGTTTTGGAAAAAAGAAGTCACAAAAACTGGTGAGCGTTGGGTAGAGGCGAAGCTGACAGATGATACTGCGCGTGAGCGTTGGGTGAAGTAACCGTAATAATAGTATGCAAAATTAACACTCCGTCATTTCCGCTCTAGCGAGCTGATTGGTAACTATTGATTCGGCCCGGTAAAGTATTAAATCCGTTCAGGCTGAGCTTGTCGAAGTCCACTGACCTTTCGACAAGCTCAAGGCGAACGGACTTCATATATCATTGGGCCGAAGCAATAAGTTGGTTGGTGAAAGAACCAGTCAAAATCCGGCTGAAATAACAGATTTTTTAAATTTATACACAATTAAGGGCACCTTTATAAATGTATTTTTGGGGATGTAGTACAAGGCGCACGGAACGCAGGAACCGAGATAGTATGCGTTATACAGCGAGGTTACGAGTACCGTGCAACGCAGTAATACGCCACAGAAATGTATTTATAGAGGTACCCTCAAGTTAGTAAGGCTATATGTCACAACTCATAACACCACAACAGCTCACGCTCAATATTTCTGCCCGGCAATTTAACTTTTCGGATACTTCCGAATTGATTGGTGCTGAAAACATCAGTGCTCAGCAACAAGCCTGGGTCGCGCAGTCCGAGGCTAAAAAAGCAGCTGAATTTGGCTTGAATATTCAGCAGGCGGGATTCAATTTACTGGCGCTTGGCGAGGCCGGCACAGGGCGTACCACACTGATGCTAAGCGCTATGCATGAGGCTGCAGCTAAGCAAGTTGCCCCCTGTGACTTAATCGCACTGTATCTATTTGATGGCAATGGCAGGCCTTTGTTTTTAAAGCTTCCGGCAGGTATCGGCACGCAATTAAAACAGGCATTAGAGCAGTTTGTCCGTCATCTGGCCAAAGAACTTACTAATCTGCTTGAAGCCAGAGTGCAGGATAACGCTTCTACTTCAATACAGACTTTTCTAACATCACAAGTGGCACTTATTAAAACGAATGTTCCTCACCTAGAAACGGACAAGGCGCTCACTCTTTATTTTGAGCTTTTGCAAAAAGACGTTTTGGCTTTTTTGGAAGCCTGGCAGCCAAGCGCAAGTGGAGATGGCGACAACAACCTGGAAGCCCTGCTTAGTGAGAGCTTTTTTGGGCGTTACCGTGTCAATGTGCTGGTAGAGCATAACCTGGGTGCGTGTCTTGCAGGCCAAAGTCAGGCTGGTAGCATGGCAACTCAAGGTGCGCCGGTTATCTATGACAATGACCCAAGTTTACAATCATTATTTGGCGGCATAGAAAGTGCAGGCGACTCCAGCACTACGCCGGAATTCATGCGACTGCGTGCCGGTAATTTATTACGCGCTGATGGCGGTACTTTGTTGCTGAATTTACGTGATATTTTGGCTGATGAGGCGAATGGTTCGCAGTTGCTGGAAAAGTTACACCGGTTTTTACGTAATGGCACACTGCAGATTGAAGACTTGAGCAGCAGTAGCAGTCAAGGCGGCAGTTTTGTCAGTGCACAAGCGGCAATTCCAGTGTCAGTTAAGCTGGTGTTGGTGGCAACGCGTGAAGATTATTATTTACTGATTGATGAAAAGTATGATTTTTTTAGTTACTTCCCAATCAAAATAGAATTTGCAGAAAAAGTAAAAGCCAGCGCTGAAAATTACGCGGCTTATGCTGCCTTTATTGCACAAAAATGTCAGCAGTTTAATTGCAGCCATTTTACCGTAGATGCGGTTGTGGGCTTGCTGCAAGCCATGCACAGATTAGAAGAAGACCAAACGCGCATTAGTACACAGTTTGCAGTGTTAGAAAAACTGATGCTGGAAAGTGCCGCCGCTGCTAATTTGCGCGGTGCTAACTTGGTGGGTATTGAAGATGTAAAAGCCGCTATCAACCGCAAATATGCTCGCCATAGCTACATTGAAGCGCACATGCGTGATTCAATCGTGGATAACGAGTTGATGATTACCGTACAAGGCGAAACAATTGGGCAGATTAACGGCCTGACGCATATTGACCTGGCTGACGCTAGCTTTGGTTCGCCGGTGCGTATTTCAGCCAACTGTTACGCGGGCCGGCTTGACGTGCTTACCATAGATCGTGAAGTGGCAATGAGTGGCCCCACGCACGATAAAGGCGTGATGATATTGCAAAGCTGGCTGCATACTAATTTTGCACAATTTAACCCGTTAAACCTCACGGCCTCGTTAGTATTTGAGCAAGAATATAACGGCGTAGAAGGCGACTCAGCTTCATGTGCAGAGCTATTTGCAGTATTGTCTGCGTTAGCACAATTGCCGATTAAGCAGGGTGTTGCCGTGACAGGCGCACTTAATCAGCATGGCGAAGTGTTGCCAGTCGGCGGCCTGAACGAGAAAATTGAAGGCTACTTTAGAGTGTGTAAGGATATTGGTCTAGATGGCAAGCAGGGAGTGCTGATACCAAAACGCAATATGCGCCACCTTATGTTAAGCGATGAAGTAGTCGATGCCGTAACCAGCGGCCAGTTTCATATTGCTACCATGAATAATGTTGCCGAAGGTATTTTGCATATTACCGGACATGAGTTGGATGAGGTTAATCGCCTTGCAGAAGCCAGATTGAGCGCCTTTAAGAAAACACTGGAAACAAATTTACCCAAAATATTCACTAAGTAGAAATGTCTGAACCATGGCCATGCAAAAAACAGAAGGTAAAATTGACAATAAATGCAGGCTGGATAAATGGTTATGGGCCGCGCGCTTTTTTAAAACCCGTAACTTGGCGACCACTGCTATTGAAACTGGCAAAGTACACTTGGATGGCGATCGCGTAAAACCAGCCAAAGAAGTACACATCGGACAAGCTATCCACATCCGCAATAAAGACTTTGAAATTGAAGTCAGCGTACAGGCACTATCCAACATACGCAAAGGCGCACCGGAAGCCGCACTTTTATACATAGAAACTGCATCCAGTATCGCCAAGCGTGAAAATGCCAAAGCGACTGGAGAAGGCGAGCACGCTTTACGTGAACGCGGAGCAGGGCGCCCAACTAAACGACAGTTGCGTGATATTAAAAAATTTACCGGCGGAACTTATGGTTAAAACTGATGAAAATAAAGTACTCACCTGCTTTAAAGCTTATGACATTCGCGGCCGCTTAGGTGATGAGCTTAATGAAGCTATTGCTTATCGAATTGGGCGTGCTTATGCCGTCTATCTAAAGCCTGAATCGGTGGTGCTGGGTGCTGATATGCGGCATAGTAGTGAAGCGCTTAAAATGGCTTTGGCTAACGGGCTGATGGATGAAGATGTTGATGTTATTGATATTGGCATGGCAGGTACAGAAGAAATGTATTTTGCTACTTTTCAGCTAAAGGTTGATGGTGGAATTGAGGTGACTGCAAGCCATAACCCAATGGATTATAACGGTATGAAATTGGTGAGAAATGGCTCCAGACCGATTAGTGGAGACACTGGTCTGCATGAAATACAAAAAATAGCGGAGACAAACCAGTTTGCAGCAATCAGTAAACGCGGCACTTATATTCAGCAAGATACTTTACCCACTTTTGTTAATCATTTAATGACTTATATAGACCGGCAAAAACTGCGCCCGCTTAAATTAGTGGTTAATGCCGGCAATGGTGCTGCCGGTCATGTGATAGATGCAATCGAACAGGTATTTAAGCAAAAGCAAATACCCATTAACTTTATTAAAGTGCACCATCAAGCCGATGGTAGCATTCCAAATGGCATTCCTAACCCATTATTGCCAGAAAACAGAGCCGCTACCAGCGATGCGGTGATTGCACATCAAGCTGATATGGGCATTGCCTGGGATGGTGATTTTGACCGCTGTTTTTTATTTGATGAACATGGTGCGTTTATTGAGGGTTATTACATAGTCGGCTTGCTGGCGGCAGCCTTTTTGGCAAAACATCCTAATGAAAAAATTATTCATGACCCGCGTCTTACCTGGAATACGCAGGACATTGTTGTAAAGTCCGGTGGGCAAGCCATTATGAGTAAAACAGGCCACGCATTTATAAAAGAGCGTATGCGTGCGGAAAATGCCATTTACGGCGGTGAAATGAGCGCACACCATTATTTTAGAGATTTTGCTTATTGCGATAGCGGCATGATTCCGTGGTTACTGGTTTGTGAGCTTTTAAGCCAGACTAATCAGCCATTATCCAAACTGGTCGCAGAACGCATTGAATTGTTTCCTTGTAGTGGTGAAATCAACTTTAAAGTTGAGAACGTAGCAAGTGCCATACATAAAATTGAAACGCATTTTATGCCTGAATCGACCGGCATAGATGACACCGATGGACTGAGTATGACTTTTGCAAACTGGCGATTCAATCTGCGTGGTTCTAATACTGAGCCATTGTTGCGTTTAAATGTAGAGTCGCGAGCAAATAAAGCGCTTGTGCAGCAAAAAGTAGATGAAATTTCAGATTTAATTCAAAGTTTATAAAGTGTGAATCATGTTTTTTGGTTTTACTGGATACTTCGCTGCGCTCAGTGTGGCAAGTTTTTGTCACAATCATTCCGTTATTCCGTCATACTGTACCAGTGCTTGGCATCACCGCAGAATATATGTGCTAAGCCAGTATTTGGCTTGTCCGTAGAATATATGAGCTTTAGCTCATTATTCATACGCCAAAGCACATTATTCATACGAGAAGCGCAGCGAAGTATCCAGTGATTTTTATAGCTAGTCCCATCAATAATGACAGTCACATATTGTTTTTGGTAGGAGCGACGACCCGTCGCGAAGCAATGGTGCAATCGCGACGGGTCGTCGCTCCTACCAACCAATTAGCTTGGCATATCATGCCGTTATTTTGGGATCAGCTATTATTAAATAATATTAAAAAGCCGCTTAAACATTTAAGTGGCTTTTTTATTGGAGTTGGCTGACGATGGCAACATATGCAATTGGCGATATTCAGGGTTGTTATCATACTTTTCAGGCGCTGTTGACGCGGATTGAATTTGACCCAAACAATGATGAGCTATGGTTGGTGGGTGATTTAGTTAATCGTGGTAGCGGTTCGCTTGAGGTATTGCGCTGGTGTTATACGCATCGATCCAGTTTAAAAGTAGTGCTAGGCAACCATGACTTACATGCGCTGGTGGTGGCCAGTGGCTTTGTGCAGGCGCATAAAGGCGATACCTTAGAGACGTTGCTCGCTGCGGATGATAAGTTGCAGTTGCTTGACTGGCTGCGACACCAGCCGCTGGCATATCAGGCTGAACCCTATCCGGGTCAACAGTATTTAATGGTGCATGCAGGATTATTGCCACAGTGGACGGCTAAACAGGTGTTAAGCTACGCCGCAGAAGTTGAAGCCGCTTTGCAGGGCGATAATTACTTAGACTTTTTAGCCGGTATGTATGGCAATTTGCCTGATTGTTGGCATGATGATTTGGCGGGTTTAGATAGATTACGCGTCATCACCAACGCCCTGACGCGTTTAAGAGTTTGCACTGCGCAAGGCGCAATGGAGTTCAGTTTTAAGGGTGAACTGCCAGATGTGCCTGAAGGATTTATGCCATGGTTTGATGTGCCAAACCGTGCGGCTCAAGCGTCGCAGGTGATTTTTGGCCATTGGTCTGCATTGGGTTTGCAACAGAGAGAAAATATCTATGCGCTTGATACCGGCTGCCTGTGGGGCGGTCAGCTGACGGCGATGCACCTTGCAACAAAAGCAATTACACAGGTGCAATCACATCCGCTTGATAAACCTATCAAGCTAAACACCAAGTCCGCCGCCTCTAAACAGGTTATTCCCAATACCCCTGAACGTACTTGAAATTATCTAGGTTAAATGCCTAAAAATCTACGAGAGAAAAATAATGCTCTGAGAGGCGCTTCCAGAGCGGCTCTCAGAGCACCGATTATGAAGCCATGCTAAATAAGCACTACAAATCCAGTTTTTCTTTAATTAAATTTTGAATATGCAGGGTTAATTCTCGACG
>PHCL01000086.1 GCA_002842195.1 Betaproteobacteria bacterium HGW-Betaproteobacteria-20
GCGTAGGCTTCTTTGCTTAATTGTAGACTCTCTGTGACTTCAATATTAACAAGGATAGAGGTTTTGGAAGCGGGATCCAGTGATATTTGTGTGACTTTTCCCACATCAACCCCTCTAAATTTCACTACCGCTTCAGTATTCAAACCCGTAACAGGCAGCTTTGAAACAACTACATATTCTGCGTGCGCTTCGCGGTCTCCGCTTAACCACCAGAAGGAAAGCAACATGGCCACAGTCAGCAACAGCGCAAAAATGCCAACGGCAAATGCGTGTGTACGATTTTCCATAATTACTTCTGCTCCATAAGCTGGGCGCTATAGCCCTGAAAAAAGTGATTGATAAAAGGATGATCCATTGTTTTTAATTCTAACAGCGAACACGTCGCAATAATATGCTTATCAGCAAGTACTGCAATGCAGTCAGCCAGCGCGGCTACTGTCACTGGATCATGTGTGACAAAAAGTACCGTCAGCCCAAGTGCGTGCTTGATTTGTTTAATCAGCGCAACAAATTTTTCACTTCGGTCAGGATCAAGTCCAGAGGTAGGCTCATCCAGCACCAATAGCTCAGGCTCAAGCGCCAAAGCTCTCGCCAATGCCACACGCTTAACCATTCCGCCAGAAAGTTGTGCCGGAAGTAGTTCGCCATGTTGAGGTTCTAGCTCCACCAGTGCTAACTTATGCATCACGAGTTTATGAATGGTTACCTCATCAAATTGCTTAAGTTCACGTAACGGCAAGGCAATATTATCAAAAACAGAAAGTGCAGAAAACAAGGCGCCCTGCTGAAACAACATACCAAATCGATTCATGAGTCGCCGCTGTTGCATGCGCTCCATCGTATGCAGGTTTTGTCCAAACAATAACACTTCACCGCGGGTAGGCGTAGTAAGGCCGATAATGTGCCGCAGTAAAACGGTTTTACCACTGCCAGATTGGCCTATCAATGCAACGATGTCCCCGTGAGCAATTTTCAGGTTGATATTTTCATGGATGACGTTATCGCCGTACTGTGTATAGACATGACAGACTTCACAAATAGGAGTTTGCACTGTCATTTGCGCTGGGAGAATGCTCATATACCTATTCCACGAGTAGCAATCGCAAACCATGCGTTAATAAGAATTACGCTGGTAATGGCTGTCACTACTGAGTTGGTCGTATTAATACTTAAACTCTCAGTATTAGGCTTGATTCTCAGGCCAAAATGGCAAGCGACCAGTGCCATCACTGAGCCAAAAAGCAACCCCTTGACCAAGCCTATTGTCAAATTGACTGGCTGAACCACCGAAGGCAGATAATCAAAAAAGAAACGGTAGTTAATATCAAGCTGGATATTAGCCGAGAGTGCGCCACCGGCCAAAGCCCAGCCAGATGTCCATAAAACCAGAAAAGGTGCTACAAAAGTAAGACCGAGTATTTTGGGTAGAATAACACGCAGAATTTTGGAGATTCCCATTGTCGCTAATGCATCAATTTCTTCGGTGACGCGCATAACACCAATCTGCGCCGTCATGGCTGACCCAGAGCGGCCAGCAATGAGTACCGCCATTAATATGGGCCCCAATTCACGCATGATACTCAAACCAAGAATGTTAACAATGAATATATCCGCACCGAAGGTGCGGACCTGCTTAGACATAAGATAACTCATGGCAACACCGATCATGAAGCCTAACAGTGCGCTGACTGGCAAAGCTGTAACGCCGCTTTTGTAAATATTGGCACAGAATTCGCGCCAGGGGAAATCACGTGGATGGCGTAGCAAATAAACAATTTCCAGCAGTAACAGCCCAATTAGCTGAATAATATCCCTGACATGGTCAAAAAAAGCCAGTACCAGATTACCCCAGTCAGCCACGGGTGCAAGCCAATCACGCGATTTTTTTACTGGCGGGGGTAAGGCAAGCTGACTTAACATATCGAACGTGGCAATTTGTTCGGAATTTAATACCATGCGCCCGTCCAGTTTACCGCCCCAGCCAATCCAGAGCATGGTTGCGCCGGCCGTATCTAACTGCTCAACCGATTGCAA
Source organism: Betaproteobacteria bacterium HGW-Betaproteobacteria-20 (assembly GCA_002842195.1). Classification (GTDB taxonomy): domain Bacteria; phylum Pseudomonadota; class Gammaproteobacteria; order Burkholderiales; family Methylophilaceae; genus Methylotenera. The sequence continues at coordinate 2,035 of PHCL01000086.1, forward strand.
ATCCCAATGAATGGATGGATCGGAGAAAAATGGACTCAACGATTTTTTTAGCTTGGCAAAATTATTTTCCTGCGCACGCAAAGACCATTGTCCAAACAATCGTACATGTCGGCGTCCTTGGTCGTCTGTGTCGATACGAAAACTTGCTACAGCCATCCGAGCCCCCTTTAATGCCGATTATACACAGCGAAATGTCAGTATGCCACGAAGTCACTAACAGTGATATTGGAATACACTTTAACATTATTGACTTTGCTGACAACTGCGAGGATTATCTAGCAAGTTATAAAGTAAGTGCGTGACTCAAGAAGTCGCAGTTAAATTTCAGAACTAACCAAGTGACTTGACTGTCCCATTGCATGCTGATTCAGTTAAAAAATATAGATAGAAAATTTAGCTAAAAAATATAGTTAAAAAATATTGTGCAATTAAAAAAAACTACACCTTGAAACACAAAAAACATACATATAACTCGTTAGCATTACTATTAAGTAGTCTGCTTATGTGGCAATCAAACTTAACATTAGCAGACGATTCAATCTGGTATCGAAGTGATGATCCGCTAAAAACCAGGGCACTTACCCCGCCAGCGATTCCAGATGGTTATTTGGATGGCGCGTACGACACGGTTTGTACAGCCTCTCATTATGACGATGCGCTCACCTTAGCCGCCGTGGCTGAAGCAGCGCTATGCAATAATCCGCAGACTCGCGAGGCCTATGCCAATGCCAGAGTACAGGCGGCGCAGGTTGGTATTGCCAAATCAGCTTATTTATTTTCGGTTAATGATAATGTTTCAGGCAGCTTAAATCGAGCAAGCCCTGAACAGCCCAACCGCAGCAATCCCTTCAGCAATTTTAATAATAATATTGTCGCGTCTTACCTTTTGTATGATTTTGGTAATCGCGATGCTAATCTGGAGAACGCACACCAATTGCTGCAAGCCGCCAGTGCCACGCAAAACAGCATTGTGCAAAGCGTGTTACTCAATGCAATTCAGGCCTATTATCTAGTGCAGGCAGGCATAGCTGCCCTCGACGCCGCGCATGAAACAGAGCGTGCCAGTGAAGAAAGTTTTAAAGCAGCAGAAGCACGTTATAATGCCGGGCTAGCCACGCCATCAGACAAATTACAGGCGCAGACACTTTTTGCACAAAATACGCTTACACGAATTACCGCAGAAGGCACGTTAAAAACGGCTTACGGTACATTAGCAAATGTGATGGGTTTGGCCGCCAATCAGCCTCTGAAACTGATTTCTGGCAATTCGATACCGCCGCAACAAAATATAGACCAGGACATTAACACGCTCATTGAACAGGCCCATACACGTCGACCCGACCTGATGGCAAGTGAGGCGCAACTAAAAGCCGCGCAAGCGAGCATAGCCTCCAGCCGCGCGGCGGCCAAGCCAACGGTTTCGCTCTCAGTCTCTAATAATTTTCAGGATGGCAGCAATCTATCATCCAGTAATAACTCTGCTTTAGGTGTAACAGTTTCTATTCCCATTTTTGATGGCTATGGTCCTAGCTATAGAATTCGATCAGCAGAAGCTATTGCAGAAGTTCGATCTGCACAACGCGATCAATTACGTTTACAAATTTCACTGGACGTCTGGCGCGCCTATCAGAATTTGCGTACCGCCAATGAATCTATCAGTGCAGCGACCGTGCTGGTAAGCAGTGCAGAAGAATCATCACGTGTGACGCTGGGGCGTTATAAAGCGGGCGTTGGTAATATCATCGACAACCTCAATGCGCAAGGTGCACTGGCAACGGCCCGCCAACAAAAAATTCAGGCGAATCTCAATTGGAATATTGCCCGCGCGACGCTGGCACAATCCATAGGCGGGCTTGATAACGCTATGGTTCAACTGTTACCGGAAAGCAGAAATCAACAAACTGGTTTGGAAACGCCAAGCTTGGGAAGGCAACCATGACTCGTATCATAAAAAAAATTATCCTTGTTATCATATTGCTGGGGCTGGTTGGCGGAGGTTATTACTATTATCAAAAAAACCAAATATTACAACCGGAACAACGCTACCGCTTGCAAGAAATCACTCGGGGCGATGTCGCACAAAGTGTTTCTGCCAATGGCACGCTGAACCCGGTGACTTTAATTAGTGTGGGCACGCAGGTATCTGGCCGCGTCAGTAAACTGTATGTCGATTTCAACGACCATGTTGAAAAAGATCAAATATTATTAACGCTGGATGACGCATTGTTTACCGCACAGATTGCGCAATCTGCAGGTAATGTACGCAATGCACAAGCCTCTTTAGACCTGGCGCAGGCCAACGAGGCGCGGATTCGTTCGCTACTGGCGCAGGAATACGTTTCAAAACAAGAGCTTGATCAAGTTGTTCAGGCAACAAAATCTGCACGTGCGCAACTGGATACCGCACTTGGACAATTACGCCGCGATCAAACCAATTTGGGTTATTCAATTATTCGTTCACCAGTTTCCGGGGTGGTGGTAGATCGCGTGGTGGATATTGGTCAAACTGTCGCTGCCAGCTTTCAAACACCAACGCTAATCAAAATTGCGCAGGATTTATCTAAAATGCAGATTGATTCCAGTTTTGCCGAAGCGGATATTGGCAATATCAAAGTCGGCCAGAAAGCAAAATTTAATGTGGACGCCTTCCCTAACCGCAATTTTGAAGGGGTTGTAAAACAGTTACGCCTTAATCCAACAGTTACGGCTAATGTGGTCACTTATAACGTAGTGGTATCGGTCGACAACCCTGATAAAACGCTGCTGCCAGGCATGACCGCTTACGTCAGCATCATGGTGGCCAAGCATGATAATGTGCTGCTGGCACCCAATGCTGCACTACGTTTTAAACCTAAGCAGGACGAAAATCAAACGGCTAAGGCAACGCCTGGAAATGGTCGAGGTGCGGGAAATCAAACGATGACTAGTCAAAATCGCGGCAAGAAAAAGTCTGGGCAAGATGAAATTTCCAGCGGTAAGATTTATGTCGTTAAAGACGGAAAACTAACTCCGATACGCGTTAATTTGGGTATTTCTGATGGCAAATTCACAGAAGTCAGCAGTGATGAAATTAAAGCAAGCGACAAGGTGATTGTTGGCGAAAACCAGGCAGACGATGGAACATCTGCTTCTTCCAGCAACATGCGTTTCAGGATGTTTTAATGACACGTAGTCTGGTTATGGTGCATGGTCTAAACAAAGATTATCAAACCGTTGCAGGTGCTATCTCCGTACTCAAGGAGGTTAGTTTCAGTATGGAATCTGGCGACTTTGTGGCTATTATGGGGCCTTCAGGTTCAGGCAAATCTACCTTCATGAATATTCTGGGTTGCCTGGACAAACCGACCGGCGGCGAATATATGCTTGATGGTCATGCTGTTGCAGCCCTTGATGCCAACACGCTCGCCCAAATACGCAATCAAACGATAGGCTTTGTATTTCAGGGTTTCAATCTACTGTCGCGCACTACCCTGCTGGATAATGTTGCACTACCTTTGGTTTATTCAAAAGTCAGCAAGGCCGAGCGCCAGGCGCGCGCTAAATTACTTTTAGAAAAAGTGGGGTTAGGTAAACACATTCACTCGCTACCTAATCAAATTTCTGGTGGTCAACAGCAACGCGTCGCTATTGCCCGTGCGCTGGTGAATCACCCACGTCTAATCCTGGCCGATGAGCCTACCGGTAATCTGGATAGCGTGACTAGCGAAGAAATTATGGCGCTTTTTTCTGAATTAAATGCCGAGGGTATTTCGATTATTCTAGTCACGCATGAATCCAATATTGCCGCATACGCCAGTCGCCAGGTGCGCTTTTTAGATGGTCGGATTGTGCAGGATGAGCGGTGCAAATCAAGCAACGACCTCATCAGAACTGAGGCGTTGGTCTAATGTTTTCAGCCATGTTAGGTGAGGCCTGGCGCGCCATGGGCGCCAACCGCTTGCGTACTTTTCTTACCATGCTAGGCATGGTCATCGGGGTAGGCTCGGTGGTGCTGATGATGGCTGTTGGGCAAGGCGCAGAAGCGTCTGTTAAACAATCTATCAACGCCATGGGCAGCAATCTATTTATCGTGCTTTCCGGTTCCTCAACTTCAAGTGGCGCAAGGTCCGGCAGTGGCAACACCCAAACACTGACCATAAACGATGCAAATGCGATTGGCGAATTAGATGGCGTTAGCAGTGCGGCACCCGTCAGTTCAGGCAATGCGCAAATAGTGTTTGGCGGTAATAATTGGAGTACCAGCATTATTGGCACGACTCCAAGCTATTTAGATATTCGTGCATGGGA
>PHCL01000087.1 GCA_002842195.1 Betaproteobacteria bacterium HGW-Betaproteobacteria-20
TTTCACCTAGATAATTAGCGCGTGCAACCAACTGCTCTTCTTCAATGATATCAATGACGGCATGGGCGGCGGCTATCGCTAATGGGTTGCCTGCATAAGTACCGCCTAAACCACCGGGTGCAGGGCCATCCATCACCTCAGCTTTACCACAAACTGCTGACAAAGTAGTGCCGCCCGCGAGGCTTTTTGCCATAGTCATGATATCGGGTAATACGTCATAATGCTCTGCCGCAAACATTTTACCTGTGCGGCCAAAACCAGTTTGAATTTCATCATAAATCAGTACTATGCCATGTGCATCGCATAGTGCACGTAATGCGCGCATCAGCGCCGGCGGCGTGACATAAAAACCGCCTTCACCTTGCACGGGCTCAATAATAATTGCTGCAATACGCTTGGGATCTATGTCGGCCTTAAAAACGGCATGCAGTGCATTGATTGAATCTTCAACGCTCACACTATGCAAATCAATCGGGAAAGGTACATGGTAAATTTCCGCTGGGAACGGCCCAAAGCCGACTTTGTATGGCACAACCTTGCCCGTGAGCGCACAGCCCATTATGGTGCGTCCATGAAAAGCTCCAGAAAAAGCGATAATGCCCGGACGGTTTGTATACGCACGTGCGATTTTAACGGCGTTTTCTACCGCTTCGGCACCGCTGGAAAAAAAACAGGTTTTTTTAGCATGGTTGCCAGGCGTGAGTTGGTTAATGCGCTCAGCCAGCGTTACATAGCTTTCATATGGCAACACCTGGTAGCAAGTGTGCGTAAATTTGTGTAGTTGCGCTTCAATCGCAGCGACAATTTTTGGGTGTCGATGACCGGTATTGAGCACGGCGATACCGCCTGCAAAATCAATGTAACGTTTACCTTCTACATCCCACACTTCTGAATTCAGTGCGCGATCGATAAAAAAATTAGCCATCACGCCAATGCCTCGCGGGGTGGCAGCCAGGCGACGTTCATGTAAGTGTTTGTTGGTAATCATATTGCTTTCCCTGAATAAATGAATGCTTAAGCGTGCATATTAGTAATTGATTGAAATTAGTCACGCATATTTCATCAAGATGCAATATTGCGGGATTATTTGCAGTAAAAATACATTAAATAAATGTCGTTTAAATCCTCGAGAGAAAATCACTGCCCTGCGAGCCTTTATCTGAAAGGCTCACAGGGCATCACATGGGAAGGTATGCTGAAATTAACAAAAATCAAGGTTTAAGTCAGTTTAATCCAGGTGGTTTTAAGCTCGGTATATTTCTCTAACGCATGCAGCGATTTATCACGCCCATTGCCAGATTGTTTGTAACCGCCAAATGGCACGGTAATATCGTCTTCATCATAGCTGTTCACATGCACGGTGCCAGCGCGTAAGCGCCGTGCCACCATGTGCGCGCGACTGATGTCTTGTGTCCAGACGGCCGCAGCAAGCCCATATTCAGTATCGTTGGCGATGCGGATGGCTTCTTCTTCAGTATCAAAAGTGATAATAGAAAGTACCGGGCCAAAAATTTCTTCACTCGCAATTGTCATGTCATTGGTAACATGATCAAACACGGTTGGACTCACGTAAAAACCGCCTGTTTCACTACGTGTCTGCTCACCACCGGCCAACAGTTTAGCGCCTTGCGCTTTGCCGCTGGAAATGTATTTCAGTACATTTTGCATCTGCCCGCAATCCACCAATGCGCCCATGGTGGTGTCAGCATCTAAAGGATCGCCAGGATGATATTCCGGCAAATGTGACAGCAGTTTTTTAACGAATTCATCTTTAATAGAACGCTCAACCAGCAGGCGTGAAGGCGCATTGCAGCTCTCGCCCTGGTTGTAAAAAACTGAGCCGGCCGAAGCCGTCGCCGCTTTATCCAAATCCTTACAATCGGCAAATACGATATTGGGCGACTTTCCACCTAACTCGCACCAGGCACGCTTCAGGTTGCTTTGTCCTGCCATGATTTGAATTTTCTTGCCCACACCGGTTGAGCCAGTAAAGGCAATACAATCAACATCCATGTGCATAGCGAGCGGCGTACCTGCCTCCGCGCCAAAGCCTGGCACCACATTTAACACGCCTGCAGGAATGCCCGCTTCTAAGGCTAAATCACCCAGCCTTAACGCTGTCAGCGGCGATTTCTCGGAAGGTTTCAGTACCACACTATTGCCGGTTACCAGCGCGGGTGCAATCTTCCAGCACGCCATTAAAATCGGATAGTTCCACGGCACAATTGCACCAACCACGCCAATTGGCTCGCGCGTAATCATGGCCAGTGTGTTATCTGCCGTGGGCGCAATTTCGTCATAGACTTTATCAATCGCCTCGCCAAACCAGCGCAACGTATTCGCTGCGGAATTCACATCCCCGTTCAAGCTCGCGGTAATCGGCTTGCCCATGTCCAGCGTTTCCAGCAGCGCCAGTTCTTCTTTATTTTCCAGTATTAAATCAGCAAATCGTATCATGGTTTGCTTGCGCTCACGCGGCGACAAACCGGCCCAACACCTATCATTAAATGCGGTACGTGCGGCCAAAACCGCCAAATCAATATCGGCCGCCTGACAGCTTGTCACGTCTGTGAGTTTGCGGCTATCTATTGGCGAGAAACACTCGAAAGTTTGACCGCCAACGGCATTGACTCGCTTGCCATTGATAAATGCACGACCGTCTATTTTGAGGGTTTTGGCACGCTGATGCCAATCAATTTTAATATCAGTCATATTTATAGCCCCGCCATACAAACGTATTTTAATTCGAGATATTCATCTATGCCATGATGCGAGCCTTCACGCCCTAAGCCTGACTGCTTCATCCCGCCAAACGGCGCAACTTCATTAGAAATCATGCCAGTATTCACACCAACCATGCCGTATTCAAGCGCCTCGGCCACGCGCCAGATGCGTCCGATATCACGGCTGTAAAAATACGAAGCAAGCCCAAACTCGGTTCGATTCGCCAGTGCTATCACTTCATCATCAGTATTAAAACGGAACAGGGGCGCCACAGGACCAAAAGTTTCTTCACTAAAAATTAAAGCTTCAGCGCTAACATCAGCCAGCAAGGTAGGCTCAAAAAAAGTACCCCCAAGCGCATGGCGTTTGCCGCCTTGCACCAGGTGTGCGCCTTTTTTAACTGCATCAGCCACATGACTTTCAATTTTCTCAATCGCTGCCGCATCAATCAACGGTCCTTGCGTGATGCCTTCTGCAGTACCTGCACCCACTTTAAGCTGGCTGACTTTTTCTGCTAATTTTTTTGTAAATTCATCAAAAATGCCATTTTGCACAAATAACCGATTCGCACATACGCAGGTTTGCCCGGCGTTACGGAACTTTGCCATCATCGCACCTTCTACGGCGGCGTCTAAATCGGCATCGTCAAACACAATAAATGGCGCGTTGCCGCCCAATTCAAGCGACAGCTTTTTAATCGTATCGGCACATTGACGCATTAAAATTCGGCCGACTTCGGTTGAACCTGTGAATGAAAGCTTAGTAACAATAGGGCTTTCGCACATTACCGCGCCAATTTCACGTGCTCTGCCTGTGATTACTTGCAACAGGCCGGCAGGCACGCCAGCTTCTTCTGCCAACACCGCTAACGCAATGGCGCTTAACGGCGTTTGCTCTGCCGGCTTCACAATCATACTGCACCCAGCTGCCAACGCCGGGGCTACTTTGCGCGTAATCATGGCAACGGGAAAGTTCCATGGTGTAATGGCAGCGGTCACGCCAATCGGCTGCTTAAGCACTAATAATCGGCGGTCACCCATCGGTGCAGGTATTGTTTCGCCATACACACGCTTCGCCTCCTCGGCAAACCACTCAACAAAGCTCGCGCCGTAAGCAATTTCGCCGCGCGCTTCAGCCAATGGCTTGCCTTGCTCGACCGTAAGGATTTGCGCTAAATCTTCTGCATGCAGCACAATTAAATCAAACCAACGCTTGAGTATGGTTGCGCGCGCTTTAGCGGTGAGCGTTTTCCATTGCTTTTGCGCAACTTGACTAACGACAATTGCACGCTCAGTTTCAGCTTTTCCCATACGCGGCACATTGGCTATTGTCTGGCCGTTTGCAGGATTGGTGACAGGGAAAGTTTCACCGGAATCAGCGCCTACCCATTGGCCGGCAAGCAGGGTAAGATTGTTTTTAAGTAGTGCGGTATGTTTTAATTGAAGTGACATTATGTTCTGCTTTGTTTGGTTTGGTTTTTGTAGCACAAGGCTACAAATACTACTTATTGCTATCGCTATAAGCTTGCGCTTCTTCACGCTTGCGTTTACGTTCCTGATGAGAGGTGTAAAAACTCGATGCAATTACTGCGATTGTGACCACGGTGATTGTCACTGTAGCAACAGCGTTAATAGTCGGGTTTAAACCTAATCTGGCACGAGAAAAAATCACCATCGGCATAGTAGAGTAGCCAGGCCCGGACAAAAATGATGACAGCACCACGTCATCAAAAGATAAAGTAAAAGTGAGTAAAAATGCTGAAACCAAAGCAGGAACCAGCAATGGGAATGTCACCAAAGTAAACACCTGTAATGGCTTGCAGCCCAAATCCATCGCGGCTTCATCTAACTTGCTATCCATTTCACGCAAACGCGAAGTCACTACCACAGCGGCATACGCCGTGCCAAGCAAAGCATGGCCCAGCAAAATAGTGAATAAGCCCCGTTCAGGAAAACCCAGCCAATGTTGCACCGAAACCAGCATTAGCAACAGAGATAAACCGACAATCACATCTGGCATGACCAATGGCATGCTCGCCATCGAAGACAGCAAGGTGCGCCCTTTGAAGCGTTTATACCTGTTTAAAGCAAACGCGGTAAATGTGCCGAAAAACACCGACATCAACGCTGATAAAAATGCGATTTTTAGAGACAGCAATACTGCCGATATTAAATCTGCATCTTTAACCAGGGCTTCATACCAGCGTAAGCTTGCATGCGACCAAATGGTAACAAGTCTGGAATCGTTAAATGAAAACACCACCAAGGTAATAATTGGCAAATACAAAAATATATAAACCGCAATCATCCAGGCTTTAGCAAATAATTTATTCATGGCTAAGCTCATGCTTTTGCCTCCATTTGCTCTGTTTGGGATTTATTGTAAATCGCCATTGGCAATAGAATAAGCAATATCATCACCACCGCCACTGCCGAAGCCATTGGCCAGTCATTGTTACTAAAGAATTCATCCCACAACACACGGCCTATCATCAACGTACTTGAACCACCCAACAGTTCAGGAATCACATATTCGCCCACCGCTGGAATAAATACCAACATAGAGCCTGCGATAATGCCGGCTTTAGAAAGTGGCACAGTTATTAACCAGAAAGCTTTAAATGGGCTGGTGCCAAGATCTGCGGCGGCTTCCAAATAACGCATATCCAGCTTGGATAAATTGGCATACAGCGGCAATATCATAAATGGCAGGTATGAGTACACCATGCCCACCAGCAATGAAAATGAGTTATTCATCATCGCTAATGGCGAGTCAATTAAACCCAGACTCATAAGCACATTGTTAATTACACCATTGCTAACCAGCAAGGTTTTCCAAGCGTAAATACGCAACAAAAATGATGTCCAAAAAGGCAACATGATGAGCATAAGCAGCATCGGCTGCAAATGCTTAGGTGAACGTGCCATAAAGTAGGCAAAAGGATAGCCTATGGCCAAGCATAGTAGTGTAGTGATTAATGCATACTTGATTGAGGATAAATAGGTTTTAAGATATAACGAGTCACTCGCGATAAACTGATAACTGGCAAAGTTAAGTGTTAACTTCGGCCAGCCTTCACGCCAGTCTATCATGCTGGAAACAGAGGTTGCTTCCATCTCTGACAGGCTAATTTTCAGCACAATTAAAAGTGGTATGGCAGCTAACAGCAAAAACCAAAAGTACGGAATAGCAATAACCGCATGGCGGCCATCTAGTAGACCGCTCCGGAGCCTGCTTAAAAAACTTTGTTTTTTAGCCACGATGTGTCCTTTTAATGGGTTAAAACAACCATCGCCAAGTCATTCCAATTGGCGTAGGCACGGTCGCCCCATGTAAGACCGCAGCTCAAATCACGCGTATTATTGAGCTCCTGCGCTTTAATCACTTTGCCGCTATCCAGCTTAAGGTGATATGTGGTGTGTGCACCGAAATAGACAATCTCAATCACTTCACCTTCACACCAGTTGTACTCACCTTTCGGCTTATCTTTAGACAACATGATTTTCTCTGGACGTAACGCCACACCTACCGCCATACCAGCATGTCCGCTGATACCATGTCCGACATAATGCAAAC
>PHCL01000088.1 GCA_002842195.1 Betaproteobacteria bacterium HGW-Betaproteobacteria-20
GCATCCACTTCACCCGCCGCTACCATATGCTGCATCAAGCGATTAGTTTCAGGTGCCACCGTGAAATCCGCATACCTTGCTGCAAAGCGTGCCGCGCGCAAAATTCTGACTGGGTCTTCAGCAAATGCGTCGCTCACATGCCGCAAAGTTTTAGATTGAATGTCAGCCAAGCCGTGATATGGGTCTATCAATTTGCCGGCACTATCTTTCGCAATGGCATTGACGGTTAAATCCCGGCGCGCTAAATCTTCTTCTAAAGTCACGTCGATTGACGCATGCACCATAAAGCCTTTATAGCCACTGGCAGTTTTGCGTTCGGTGCGCGCAAGCGCGTATTCATCATGCGTTTTGGGGTGTAAGAAAACCGGAAAATCTTTACCAACGGGCTTAAAACCTGCCGCTTGCATCGCCTCTGGCGTGCTGCCAACGACCACGTAATCTTTGTCTTTTACCGGAAAGCCCAGCAACTCATCACGCACTGCGCCGCCCACCATATAAATCTGCATGGCGATTTCTCGTGCTACCTTGCGGCCGAACGGCGAAAGCGGTCGTAAGCCCCACGCGACGTTTGATCGACTAAATATTGTGGAATAACCGCTTCCAGTGAGGTTGGTGTTAATTTAAATACAGCAGGGAATGGTTGGTCGCTCACACTATCCACTTCCATGGAGCGAATATTGTCGCGCGACATGATCTTGACTGGCAACAGCTCCATCGCAAAAGCCTGTGCGTAAGACAATGCGTCGTTTAAACCGATAAGCGTCCGCTTAACCTGCAAAGTAGTCATCACCGCCTGAACCAACGCACGAAAAGTATAGACTTTAGGGCCTGCCAACGCATAGGTTCGACCATAAGTTGCGTCATTTTCCATGCTCGCCACAAAACAACTGGCAACGTCCTCTACCCAAATTGGCTGAAATCTGGCATTTGGTTTGGCTAGCAATACCAGTGGCAAAAATTTCACCATACCTGCCAACAAATTGATAAAACGATCCCCACGCCCAAAAATAACCGAGGGCTTGAAAATAGTAATATTTAATTTATCCCGATGCGCAGCCAGCGCAAGTTCACCGGCAGCCTTTGAGCGCAAATATTGGCTAGGGGCATTTACATCGGCACGCAGGCTACTCATATGAATTAAGCGTTTTATATTTAAATCTTCACAGATTTGCGCCAATTGTGCCGGCAACTGATGATGCACGGCATTAAAGCTCAGGCGACGGCTTTGATGCAAAATTCCAAGCAAGTTGATGACAACATCCGCGCCCCTTAAAGCGACATTCAAGGCATGGTAATCAAAACTATTGCATTCCACCACTTGCACATTAGGTAGCAGAATCAAGTGTTTGGCTGATTCATAACGGCGCGTGAGTACATTGATCAAGTAACCAGCAGCGCTTAACTTGGCCACAATTGCGCTACCGACAAAACCGGAGCCGCCTAATATACATATTTTTTTTAATTGCATTTTTGTCCTAATGTACTTCGAGAATTAAAATTTCCATCATCGTCGTTCCATGGTCAATGTCTATTCATTGTCTTCCGGACTGACTTCTTCTGGCAAACCGGTACCCGGAACGGTGCCTAAGCGCGCTTTTAATGTTTGAATTTTTACACTATTACCATTCTTATCCAGCAGGCGTGGCGCATACATTTGTGCATTGGCCATTACTTTTTGCACGTAGCCTCTTGTTTCAGCAAAAGGGATACTTTCAATATAAATTGCACCTTCCAGCGTTTTGGTTGCCCTCCAACGCTTTGCGCGGCTAGGGCCAGCGTTATAGCCTGCAGTTGCCATCACCGCATTGCCATCCATTAAATCCAGCGCATAACGCATGTAGTAAGTACCGAACTCAATGTTGGTAGTTAAATCATGAATCATGCCATGGTTATAGCCGTTTACCCCCATGCGTTTAGCAACCCATTTTGCGGTGGCGGGCATCAGCTGCATCAGCCCGGATGCACCTACCCCTGATTTTGCATAATGCATAAATCGGCTTTCCTGACGGGTAATACCGTACACCCATGCTTCATCTAAATTCACATTGCCGGCAGATGTGCGAAATAGTTCGCGATATGGCGCAGGATAGCGCAAATTAAAATTATGTGTAAGTCTGGTATTGTCGGCCGTGCTAATGGCAATGTCATACCATTTTTGTCGCATGGCATACTCAGCTGCGGCAAGCAATTGCTGGTCGTCAAAACCGCGTATCGCCCAAACCCACTCGGCTTTGGCTTCAAACCGCATATCTAGACGCTGCAATTCCAGTGCGCGTTTAATACCCGGTTGACTGGCTATTGCCGTCACTTCAATATCCGTAGGAGCAAAGTCCAGGGAAGGATTGCTCATCACCTCCTCCAGCTCTTCAGCCGCTAGCCAACCATAAAAATGACGCTCTGTCGAAAGCTTGCTAAATATTGCGACGGCTTCAGCATTTTGACCCAGCGCGTCTGCCTCAAGTTGTTTTAGCGCACGGGCTTTCCAATAACGCCAGGCGCCTTCTTCCAGCTGTTTGGCGGGCATGGCAGCGATTGTATTTAACACGGTTTGCCAATCCTGGATGCGCAAGGCGGCACGCACTTCCCAGGCAAGCTGCTCTTTATCTAAAACAGCGCCATCGGCCAGGCCGAAATAACTAACCGCTTGCGGGTGATGGCTACGCGCCGCATGGTAAGCAATGCGCCCCCAACCGAAAGCACGATCATCCGCCTTAAACAAGCTTTGCACTTTGTTGTAAGTTGTCACAGCATCATCTAATTTACTCCGCGCCAAACGGTCAAGTGCGTATAGATTAGCCTCAACGCCAAAGCGAGATTTGAATGAAGCGGTTTTTTTATCTAAAAAAATCTGCGGTGATTGCGCCGCGCGATCCAGTAACTTCAGGTTGGCTGCTGCGAAATCAGGCAAACGTGAGATGGTATTTTTAGCGGCGCTTAACTTGCCAGCTTGCAATGCCAACCTGAATCTCGCCCAAATATCTTCGTTATTTAACAAGCCTGTTTGCTGAAGGTCATCAAACAGTTGATTGCAATTACCAGGCAAGTCGAAATTACTCAACCATAAATCTTTTGCCTGCGCAGAAATATCTGCATCGCCTAGGAGTGCATGACCTTGCATGGCATAACACTGGACGGCAACATCTTCACGCTTAAAGAGCGCGTATTCCTCAAAAAACGGCCCCCAGTTTTGTTGCTTACCTAATTTTTTTAACCATTCGCCGCGCATTCGGTCAGCAAAAGGCATATCCACATACAGGGCTAAAAAGTTCTGCACTTCCTCATCGCGGGCGTTTTCCAGCCTCAGCTGCATCAACCAGTAGTCGGCATATGGCGCTAGTTGGTATTGCTGGGTTTTAAGCTGGCTGACATCATCAGACAAAGCGATTTCATTTTTTGCCGCATAAGCTGAGCGCGCATGTTGAAACAAGGCTTCATCGGATAAGGCGTATGCCTGATTTGATATTGCAATAGCGACTAGCACTAATAGTAGGCGGAAAATCAACATGGCACGCCCTTTATATGCTTTGTGAAGGTTATATTATACAACTACTCTTACCAGCTACAAACTCACTGGTTATTGAATGGAATTTATCATTACTAAACTACGAGCGAAAATCAATGCCCTGAGAAGCGCTATCAGTGCGGCTCTCAGGGCATCACACTGGAAGCCAGGCAAATATCACTGTATTAAATTCACTTTCTTACTTTAAATTTCTGTCTGTGATGACCTTATTTATTAAGCGCTGTCACATAAAACACCGGGCTACAATTCCGGTTAATACCCTGGCTCGGGCATCAACTGGTTTACCTGCGGCACAAACTCATTTGGAGCATCTTCTTTTTTCTCAAAAGTAACATATTCCCAGGCAGTTTCATCTTGCATAAGCGCGCGAATCAATTGGTTATTAAGCGCATGGCCGGATTTATACGCATAAAATGCGCCCAAAATGGGGTGGCCGAGCATATATAAATCGCCAATGGCATCTAATACTTTGTGCTTGGCAAATTCATCATCGTAGCGCAAACCATCGGTATTAATCACTCGGTATTCATCTAAAACAATGGCGTTATCTAAACTGCCGCCCCGGGCCAAGCCGTTTGAACGCAAATATTCGACTTCATGCATAAAGCCAAAAGTGCGGGCGCGGCTGATTTCTTTAATATACGAATCTGTGGCGAAGTCAATTTTAACTTGGCAGCCAGACTGCTCAAATACGGGATGGTTAAATGCGATAGTGAAGTCAATTTTAAAGCCGTGATACGGTTCAAATCGTACCCATTTGTCGCCATCGATTACTTCAACGGTTTTTATAATGCGTATAAATTTTTTGGGCGCAGCTTGTTCCGCTATGCCGGCTTCTTGCAGTAAAAATACAAATGGCCCTGAACTACCATCCATAATCGGTATTTCAGAGGCATCGACATCAATATAAATATTATCAATGCCCAAGCCCGCTAGGGCAGACATGATGTGTTCAACCGTTGCAACACGCGCGCCATTGGCCTCCAGTGCTGAACACAGGCGCGTATCCTGCACCGCCTGTGCTGAAGCAGCAATTTCATTGGGTTGAGGCAGATCAACCCGCGTGAAAATAATTCCGGTATTGATTGGCGCAGGGCGCAGGGTAAGAGTAACCTTTTCGCCGTTGTGCAAACCAACGCCAGTGGCGCTAATTGCTTTTTTTAAGGTGCGTTGCTTTAACATCAGTTGTTCAATTTCCTAACTCCAAACCATCGTTTTACTTTACTGAAAAATAATTACCCATATAATTATTTGTCTTTTTAATCAAGCAAATAGTAGCATATTTTACCCAAGCTGACTTGCAGTCACAGTTGCAGACCTAGGCATTTCAACTCGCCCGAAAAAGTAAATTAATGGTAATAATCAAGTCCACTAGTCCGCTTGTTTACGTAAAAATGCAGGAATATCATATTCTTCCACGCCTGACATTTTCATCGCTTCCACTTGTGCACGACGGCTATTTGAACCAAACACCTGCGGTGCATCATCCATCATGCTGCTATTGTTATCTCCACCCATAAACATTGGCTGACCAGTGGTGCCATTGCGTACCACTTCCTGCGTCATTACGCGCAATTCTGGTTTTTGCTGACGGCGTTGTGAACCAGTTAAGCCCGTTGCTACCATCGTTACACGCAAACCATCGCCCATGGTTTCATCAAACACATTACCCACAATCACCGTTGCATCATCCGCAGTAAAGGCTTTAATAGTGTTCATCACATCATAGTATTCTTTCATTTTGAAAGAAGCCGAGGTGGTGATATTAACCAGAACGCCGCGTGCATTTGCCAGGTTAACATCCTCCAGCAAAGGACTTGCTACAGCCTGCTCAGCCGCGATACGCGCGCGGTCCGGACCCGTTGCGATAGCTGAACCCATCATCGCCATGCCCATCTCACTCATTACTGTACGTACATCGGCAAAGTCCACGTTAACCAATCCCGGGCAATTGATGATTTCGGCAATGCCAGAAACCGCATTGTGCAACACATCGTTTGCGGCTCTAAAAGCCTCCAGGAACGGTACATCTTCGCCCAACACTTCCATCAGCTTTTCATTTGGAATCACAATCAATGAGTCCACATACTTTGATAATTCTTCTAGACCATCCGCAGCAACTTTAGTGCGTTTACCTTCAAAAGAGAATGGTTTGGTCACCACGGCCACCGTTAAAATACCCATTTCTTTTGCCACTTGCGCAATCACCGGTGCGGCACCTGTACCTGTTCCACCGCCCATGCCTGCGGTAATAAACAGCATGTCAGCGCCATCAATCAGCTCAGCAATTGCATCACGATCTTCTAAAGCAGCATCACGACCAATTTCTGGTTTAGCGCCTGCGCCCAAACCTTTAGTCATCGCGATACCCATTTGCAACACTGTTTTTGCCTGGCTCTTTTTAAGCGCCTGCATATCGGTATTGGCGCAAATAAACTCTACGCCGCCGACGTTCTTTTCAATCATATGTGCTACTGCATTACCACCGCAACCACCTACACCAATAACCTTGATGACGGCTTCTTGCGAATTTTTTTCCATAATTTCAAACATTTGATGTCTCCTCTTTTTAAATTACTCTAAATAGTTGCCAGCCTGTTGCAGTTATTCATTAATTGATGCTCGCAACTAATGACTAAAACTACCCATCCTGACAACCACAATAACTACCTGCCTTAACCCCACTACCAACTACCTATCAACGACTGCCTTAAAAATTACCTTGAAACCAACTTTTCATTTTTTCCAATATGCGTCCAAACGAACC
>PHCL01000089.1 GCA_002842195.1 Betaproteobacteria bacterium HGW-Betaproteobacteria-20
CAAGCCTTTGTTAAAGATGTTAAGTTTACCATTGAGCAATTACTTAAATCTAAAGGCGCAACGGTCGCTTCGTTCACTATGTTTACTGTGGGTGAGGGTATTGAAAAAGCGGTTGTTGATTACGCGGCAGAAGTTGCAGCTGCGGCAAATGTTTAACGCTTAAACGTAAGAGTTAGTTTAATTTGGCCTGTTAAAGGGCTAAATAAAAAATGGACTAAGCTTAATGCTTAGTCCATTTTTTTTGAGGAAATTAGTAGTGAAATTTGCAATCAGGCCGTTATTTTTATGCCTGAAACCGTGTTTTTATGCTTAAATAAGCAAACTTAAAAATTGAGGAATATTATGGCTGCGCCTGCCTACAAACGTATACTACTTAAACTTTCTGGCGAGGCGCTTATGGGCGATGATGCCTATGGCATCAACCGTGCTACGATTGCTCGCATTGTGGGTGAAGTGAAAGAAGTGGTTGATTTAGGCGTGCAAGTTGCCGTGGTGATAGGTGGCGGTAATATATTTCGCGGCGTTGCCCCTGCGGCAGAAGGCATGGATAGAGCAACGGCAGATTACATGGGCATGCTAGCTACCGTTATGAATGCCATGGCACTACAAGACGCTATGAAAAATATTGGGCTCAATGCACGCGTACAAAGTGCACTGAATATTGAACAAGTAGCTGAACCATATATTCGCGGCAAAGCGATTCGTTATTTAGAAGAAGGTCGCGTGGTGATTTTCGGCGCCGGTACCGGCAACCCGTTTTTTACCACCGATACCGCAGCGGCATTACGCGGCATGGAAATGAATGCCGATATAGTCATCAAAGCCACCAAAGTGGATGGTATTTATACGGATGACCCAAAAACCAATCTTGACGCTATGCGCTATAAAACTATTAGCTTTGATGAGGCGATTACAAAAAATCTTAAAGTAATGGACGCAACTGCGCTGACATTATGCCGGGATCAAAAGTTACCTATTTTAGTATTCAGTATATTTAAGCAAGGCGCGTTAAAAAAAGTGGTGATGGGTGAGGATGAAGGAACAATGGTAACGCCTTAGAGTTCTCTGGTTATCGTTCTGACGGTAGTCAAAATCTCGTGAATCAACGATAAAGATTTTAAGCTGCATCCCTTAGTGACAATTGAGTGAACGTTCCCTTAACCTAAATACGTATAGATTCGATAAATAAAAGATGTGAGTTGGAGAAACAAATGTTAGACGAAATCAAAAAATCAGCTGAACAGAAAATGCAAAAATCATTGGAAGTATTAAAAAATGATTTAGCAAAAATACGCACAGGTCGCGCTCATGTTGGCTTATTGGATCATGTAATGGTTGAGTATTACGGCTCAATGGTGGCTGTAAATCAAGTGGCTAATATCAACTTAGGCGATGCACGCACCATTAACGTACAGCCTTTTGAAAAGAGCATGATAGGCAAGGTTGAAAAAGCCATTCGTGATGGTGATTTAGGCTTAAATCCTGCCACCAATGGCGATTTAATTCGTGTGCCTATGCCTATGTTAACTGAAGAGCGTCGACGTGATTTAACCAAAATTGTACGTAACGAAGCTGAAGGTGCTAAAGTTTCTATTCGTAACGTACGTCGCGATGCTAATGATGCGTTGAAAAAACTATTAAAAGATAAAGAGATTTCTGAAGATGATGAACGTCGTGCGCAAGATGATATTCAAAAGTCGACAGATAAAGCAGTGGCAGAAGTAGATAAGCTATTGCAGGTTAAAGAAGTTGAATTGATGGCCGTATAAGTTTAAAAACATTGGAATCTTACTTGCAACCTTGTCATCTTATTAAAAATTTAACGCAGCCTGATTGGAATGTGTGTGGCTTTCTTCACTAGCGCAACACAGAATATTCCTGCGGCCGCTGAAATTCCGAAACACATTGCAGTCATTATGGATGGCAATGGCCGTTGGGCGCGTAAGCGTTTTTTACCTAGAGTTGCTGGCCATAAGCGTGGTGTAGAAACTGTGCGTAACTTGGTTAAGTATTGTGCAAACCTGAAAGTTGAATATTTAACATTATTTGCCTTTAGTAGCGAAAATTGGCGTAGGCCAGCAGAAGAAGTGTCGTTTTTAATGGGTTTGTTTATGCAAGCACTAAAGCGTGAAGTGGTAAAGTTGAATCAAAACAACATCAAACTTATTATGATTGGTGATCGCAGCCGTTTTGATGCTGAGCTTATTGCTCAGATTGAGGCTTCAGAGCAACTCACCGCAAAAAACACTGGCTTAACACTAACGATTGCCGCTAACTATGGCGGCCGCTGGGATGTGTTGCAAGCCGTAAATAAAATGCAATTAGCCGCTCCACAGCTTACTGGCTTTTATAGAGAAGATCATCTTACGCCACATCTGGCGATGCACTACGCGCCAGAGCCGGATTTGTTTATACGTACAGGTGGCGAAAAACGCATTAGCAATTTTTTATTATGGCAGTTGGCTTATACAGAACTTTATTTCACCGATACGCTATGGCCAGATTTCAATGAAGAAGCTTTTAAGCTGGCAATTCAATCTTACCAAAACCGTGAGCGTCGATTTGGGCGTACCAGTGAACAGTTAGCCGAACCTCTAAAAGCACCACCCCTAAAAGCACCCAAAGCCTAGCCGTGTAAACGCCGCGTTGGACTTCTAACATAACTAACTAAATTAAAACCAATTCCATGCTTAAAACTAGAATTATCACAGCCCTTGTTCTTATGCTCGGCTTTTTGGCGGCTTTATTTTACACCTCTGGCGTGGCTTGGGCTTTTATTACACTAGCTGCAACCCTCATTGGTATTTGGGAATGGTCAAAGCTTATTAAGTTAAATCAGCCTCAAACGATATTCACGATGGCTAGTGCGTTAAGTATAGGTTTAATGTTAATTTTCGCATCCAACATCCCGCTAGGGCATTACGTGGATGAATTAGTACTTATTCTATTGTCTATATCTGCCGTTTTTTGGGTAGTTTTAGCACCAATCTGGCTTATTTCAAGAAAAAAAATTAACCATAAATTTACGATGGCAATATTAGGATTGTCACTATTACTTGCTACTTGGGTAGCTTTAAACGGCTTACATAACATCAACCCATGGTTATTATTGGGTGTGCTTGCAACGGTATGGTTAGCTGATATCGCTGCTTATTTTGCCGGTAAACAATTCGGGCGCCATAAGCTTGCCCCAGAAATCAGCCCAGGGAAAACTTGGGAGGGTGTAGCTGGTGCAATACTAGCCGCAACTTTATATGGCTTATTACTGTGCCACTATTTACATATCAGCCGTTGGTTAATAGTAGGGTTATGGCTCATAGTGATACTCAGTATTATGGGCGACTTATTCGAATCGCTATTAAAACGCCAGGCAGGTGTAAAAGACAGCAGCCACTTATTGCCAGGCCATGGCGGCGTGCTAGATAGAATCGATGGCCTAATACCGATTTTGCCGTTAGTTCTTTTTTATATTTACTTCCCACTTTTTGCGAACCTTCAATTGCATGCTCGATAAATTGACCGCTCATGAATCACAAAGTGTAACTATACTTGGTGCTACCGGCACTATAGGCTTGCAAACTTTAGACGTTATTTCACAACATCCAGAACGCTTTAGTGTTTTTGCTTTATCTGCGAATAATAACGTTAAAGATTTATTTGCCTTATGTGAAAAATTCGCACCTAAATACGCAATAATGCTTCAGCAAGCCGCGGCCTTAGTGCTAAGCGCACAACTAAAAGCGATAGGTTCTGCTACCGTGGTATTGCATGGTGAGGCTGCACTTTGTGAAGTCGCCGCACATGAACAAGTGGATATTGTGATGGCGGCCATTGTGGGTGCCGCTGGCTTGCATCCAGCCATGGCTGCAGCAAAAGCGGGGAAACGTATATTGCTGGCGAATAAAGAAACGCTGGTGATGGCAGGCAATCTGTTTATGCAGGCAGTTATTAATGGCGGCGCCACGTTACTGCCGATAGATAGCGAGCATAACGCGATATTTCAAGTGATGCCACCTCAACGTGGCAAACACTTATCTGACATGGGAGTAAAGCGAGTATTGCTCACAGCATCAGGCGGCCCATTCAGAAACGCTAGCTTGCAGGAACTAAAAGCGGTCACACGTGCTCAAGCTTTAAACCATCCCAACTGGGTAATGGGACCGAAAATTACGGTAGACTCTGCAACACTCATGAACAAAGGTTTAGAAGTCATTGAGGCGCACTGGTTATTTAACGCAGCGCCTAGCCAAATTGACGTGGTTGTGCATCCACAAAGTGTCATCCATTCTATGGTGGAATATATTGACGGTAGCGTACTGGCACAGCTTGGCAACCCCGATATGCGTACACCGATTGCTTATGGGCTTGGCTACCCGGAGCGCTTAAGCAGTGGTGTAAGTAGCCTGGATTTAATCACCACTGCACATTTGGACTTCTGCCTGCCGGACATGGTGCGCTTCCCATGCTTACGACTTGCTTATGAAGCATTAAATGCCGGCGGTACGGCTCCAGCGATTTTAAACGCTGCAAATGCCGGTTCAAATATTGAATTTTTCCATTCGTGAAAAGCATGGTTTCAATCAGCGCAAATTCCGGCATATTGTTGATCAGGAATTTTGCCTTGAGCCGGCATTCCGCGAATTCTTCTTCCGGTCGGGAATCATCAACAATACCCCCGCCGATTCCCATGCGGGCCCGATATTGATTGTCCTGCTGATATTGAAGATCGATGGTCCGGATGGCCACGTTAAAAACAGCCTGCCCGTCCGGGGCAAAATAACCAATGGCGCCTGTATAAATATCCCGCGGCTCTTTTTCCAGTATCCGGATAATTTTCATGCTTTGAATCTTGGGCGCGCCGGTGACGGAACCGCAGGGGAACAGGCTTTTGACCAAGTCGAATATTCCAAGCCCCGGCTGCAATTTTCCGGTGACGGTGGAGGTCATCTGCAATAACGTTTCATATTTTTCCACTTCGAAAAGTTTTTTTACTTTAACCTGCCCGGGCAAACAAATCCGGCCCAGATCATTTCTGAGCAAATCAACAATCATGACATTTTCACTGGTGTTTTTCATGTCGTATCGCAGCCAGTGTGCGGAAGCCGAAAGCGGCGCGGTGCCTTTCATTGGTTTGACCATGATGTTCTGCTTCGCATCGATGCGGAAAAAAAGTTCGGGTGACAGGGAAATGATGGCGTTGCCGTCATAATTGATGAGGGCCGAATAAGAAACCCGTTGATTTTTTTTCAGCCGGTCATAAAAATCAAAGATGCTGCCGATAAAATTAAAATCATAGCGGGACGTGTAGTTGATCTGATACGTTTCACCGCAGGCAATACGGTTTTTGATTATTTTAATCGCTTGTTCGTATTGCGGATAGTTGATGGCCAGTCGGGGTTCTGATAAATAGTAATCCATGTTTTCATTTTCAGAAGAAAAAGGCAGTCGCCGGACCGGTTCCTTATAAACACCGAACCAGATCAGCGGATAGTCGTATTTCGGGCAGTGTGAATTTAAGATTTCTTCGATAAAGTATCCCAGTTCGTAGGAAAAGAAACCGGCCAGGTAATAACCTTTCTGCCGGTAGATTTCCATTTGCCGGAAACACCTTGGCAGGTCCGCCGGCTTTTTGCAGGTAATAATTTTTACCGGGTCCGCAAACAGGAAGTTTTGCGAATTCTCCTTATCCTTGCGGAGTGTTTCCAGGATGACAATGTTTTTATTCAAATTCATAACGGATCTTTATCGGTTGTTAAAATATCAAACATTCATCTTTGAGTTAATGAAAACCATTCGGCGCCGCAAAAAACACATCAGCGGCTCAACTAACCCGCTTTCTGTTGCTTTGCAAATATTTTATGCCAATCACATCTTTTTTTATTTCCGTCATGTCGTGAAATCCTTTAGATGGACCGCGGCAGCGGCTGTTTAATTTTAATCTTCTTGACCCTTCGCCGCCATTTTTACTATAATCATCAGCAATTAAAATTAGCTGGTTCCTATCCAACAAAGCCGGATATGCCGGAGTATTGAAGCATCATGGATGGCTGAGGATGATGCGTGCCAGGCCTTTTCAACCATTTAAAGAAGTGTGCTTATATCCATTACTTTATCGAAAATTCTGATCATCATCCGATAAAGGCAACGAATCGTACAAAGCGAGGATAGATATGCCGGATCAAAATAGAATGCGGGCGGTTGTTTTTGACGCCTCTCTCCGCGTTGTTGACGATTATCCGGT
>PHCL01000090.1 GCA_002842195.1 Betaproteobacteria bacterium HGW-Betaproteobacteria-20
ACCAGTCAAGCGAAGCGTCTGTGTGAAATTACTTATCAGGCAATGTGGTTGGGTATTGCCAAAGTGAAGCCGGGTGCTACTTTGGGCGATATTGGCCATGTCATTCAAACCTTTGCTGAAAAAAGCGGTTACAGTGTAGTGCGCGAGTTCTGCGGGCATGGTATCGGCAAAGTTTTTCATGAAGAGCCGCAGGTGTTGCATTATGGCAAGTCAGGTACGGGCCTGGTACTTAAAACGGGGATGATGTTTACCATAGAGCCTATGATTAACGCGGGTAAGCGCGACATTAAGCAAATGCCGGACGGCTGGACTATTGTGACCAAAGACCGCAGCCTCTCGGCGCAGTGGGAGCATACAATACTCGTCACTGAGACTGGCTACGAAGTAATGACTTTATCCGGCGGCTCACCAGCAATACCCTCTTTCGTATAAGCTTCCATGCCTTCCGGCGATTTCCAATCTGATAAGCCCGCTGATAAAAACATTGTTGCTGCATGGCGGCAACAGCTTAAAACTGGCTTTGCTGCATTAAAAGCCGATTTTTCTAACAAGCCCAATGCCAGCCGTTTATTTAAACAGCATTGCAAGCTGATTGATGGCTTGCTTATTGCTATTTGGGCAAAAGCCAATATTGATAAAAGCTGCTGTCTAATTGCCGTTGGCGGCTATGGACGCGGCGAGCTTTATCCTTATTCAGACATCGATTTGCTAATTCTGCTGCCAGAACACGCTTCTGATGGCACTACCATCAACATTGAAACACTCGTAGGACTGCTGTGGGATATAGGCCTGCAGGTTGGCAATAGTGTGCGCAGTCTCAGCGAATGTATTGTTGAGGCAAAAAAAGACCTGACCGTACAAACCAACTTGATGGAATCGCGCTTTTTAACTGGGGATGCGCAACTTTACCAAAATTTTTTGAACGAAATTGATGGCACATTGGCTGAGCCAGCGATTGTCACTAAGTTTTACAACTCGAAATTCAAAGAACAAAAAAATCGCCACGCAAAATTTAACGACACTGCCTACAATTTAGAGCCTAACATCAAGGAAAGTCCTGGTGGCCTGCGTGATTTGCACATGATTATGTGGATTACGCAAAGCTTAAATATGCAAAGCGCTCGCCAGGTAAAAGCTGGCAATACTTGGGCGCAACTCATCAAACTCAATATACTTACGCCACTTGAAGCGCGGCAGATTCAGCAACACCAACAAAAACTTCAGCTGTTACGCATACGCTTACATTTTTTAAGCAATCGCCGTGAAGATCGCTTATTGTTTGATTTTCAGAATGAACTGGCTGCAGATTTAGGCTTTGTGAACACACCGCGCAAGCGTGCCAGTGAACAGCTCATGCAGAGTTATTACCGCAGCGTGAAATTTGTGCAGCTGATCAATGAGATATTATTAAAATCGTTACAGCAAATCATCAACGCTACGCCGCTAGCCATCAAGCCTATTAACGCGCATTTTGAAGCCCGCAACCATCTGCTGGAAGCCAAAACGGCTGGGTTGTTGCAGCAAACCCCTTCTGCTATTTTAGAAGCTTTTTTATTGTTGCAGCAACATCCGGAGCTCACTGGTATGGGTGCGGCTTTGCTACGTAATCTGCAACGTGTTAAAAAATTGGTTAATCGTGATTTCCGGCAAAATCCATACAATAAGAAGCTGTTCATTGAAATATTATCGCAAGAAAATGGCGTGAACCATGCTTTTCGCGCCATGAATCGTTATGGCATTTTAGGCTGCTATATACCAGCATTCGGTAAAATTATTGGCCAAATGCAGCATGATTTGTTCCATGTGTACACGGTTGACGAACATATTCTTAACGTGCTGGCCAATTTGCGGCGCTTTGCTAAGCCCGAACTTAAACATGAGTTTCCATTATGTAGTCAGTTATTTGCCACGTTTGATGCGCCGCATTTATTGTATTTGGCTGCCATTTTCCACGATATTGCCAAAGGCCGCGGAGGCGATCATTCTAAACTTGGTACGGTCGATGCAAGTCGGTTTTGTAAGCTGCATGGCTTAGTGAAGGCCGACTGTACACTAGTCGCATGGCTGGTGGAAGCGCACTTGCAAATGTCGGCTACTGCACAAAAATCAGATTTATCCGACCCTGCAGTCATTGAGAGTTTTGCAAATTTTGTAAAGAATGAACGTAGACTAACTGCACTTTATTTACTCACGGTAGCCGATATTCGTGGTACCAGCCCATTAGTATGGAACGCCTGGAAAGCGCGCCTGCTTGAAAGCTTATTTAACGCGACCAAGCACGCACTGGCGAACCGAACTTTATATGCACAGCAAGCCATCGCTACACGTAAGCAAGAAGCTACAGATAAGCTAAATAAATATGGCCTAAGCACATATTCTTACGAGCAATTATGGACACAGTTTGGCGAAAATTACTTTATTCGGCATGAAAGTGATGAAATTGCCTGGCATAGTCGCCTACTGACCCCCCATTTAAATACGACTGAACCAATAGTGCGCGCTAGACTAAGTCCAAGTGGCGATGGTATTCAGGTGATGATTTACGCTAAAGACCAAAATGATTTGTTTGCGCGCATCTGTAACTTTTTTGATCGTATGCGTTACAGCATTGTCGAAGCAAAAATTTATACCACAGATCATGCTTATGCACTTGATAGCTTTATCGTTCTAGATCAATCAGGTAAGTCCGTAAGTTATAGTGGATTATTAAAATTTATTGAGGTAGAGCTCGCACAAAAGCTGGACGAAAGCACGTTGTTAGAAGCACCACTGCAAGGCCGCATTAGTCGTCAGGTCAAACACATGCCGATTCAGGCGCAGGTGACCATTACCGAAGAATCTGACCACAATAATCACAAGCTGGAGATTATTGCCAACGACCGCCCAGGTTTGCTTGCCACGCTGGCCCATACATTTTTATTGCTGGGAATAGAACTGCACAATGCAAAAATTAACACTTTGGGTAATCGTGCCGAAGATAGCTTTTTAATTTCTGCTAAAAAAGGCCAAAAACTGGATGCACAGCAAGTTACCGCACTGAAAGAAGCGCTGGTCGCTGATATATAAACATTTATTAGCTAAATTTATAATGCTTGCGTAGTGCTTTTTTAACATGCCAGGTACAAGATAAGCCAACTGGAAACGTCACTAAATCTCCTGCACCAAAACTCACTGCAGCGCTGCCATCATTTGGTGTAACGGTGACTTCGCCTTCCAAGATATAAGCGATTTCTTGTGAACTATAAGTCCAGGGGAATTCTGACACCTCTTTAGACCATGTTGACCAGTTTGTCACTCCTAGTGAAGCTAATTTTTCCGCACTAGGTTTTTCTACAAGAATTTTACTCATAGCGTTCTCCCTCAAGCTGAAAATAAAAAAGCCTTGATTTCTCAAGGCTTCATTTTATGCTTAACTTGCTAGAATGCAATCATGCGATTGCATTAACAATAAGTCGCAATCATGCGATTGCAGTAACAATAGGGCGCAATCATGCGATTACTTTAATAAAGCAATCTAATTATGAATGTTTATAATGTTTTTTCAGTTGTTTTGTCACTTCCCAGTTTGATTTCATGCCCTTAGGAAATACCACGAAATCACCCGCTTTAATGACTACTTTTTCGCCACCTTGTGGTGTTACATGAATTTCACCTTCAAGTACATAAGCGCTTTCTGTCATGCCGAAATCCAATGGGAATTTTGATGGTGCGCAATCCCATATAGACCAGCTGGAAACGCCTAGTTCTTTTAGTTTAGCTTCAGATGGGTTGTGATCAATGATGATTTGGCTCATGTGTAATCCTTAAAATTGTAATTGAAAATAATGGTGGCGAAAAACAAATGCCGCTTTACTAAAGCGGCACGGAAGTCTTGGCGGAAGAGGTGAGATTCGAACTCACGGTGGGCTCGCACCCACGACAGTTTTCAAGACTGTAGCATTAAACCGCTCTGCCACTCTTCCTTCTGCATTACGTTTTACTGTATTACAGGTCACTTTAATCGTTACGATTTCAGCGAAAGCAGAATTATAGCAAAGAATTAGTCATCTTGAACACTTCAATCATCAATAATATTTTGGTCTGGAAAAAATACATTGGTATAACCAAAATCCTTCAAATTTTCGATGCGCATGGGGTATAAAATTCCATCAAGATGATCACATTCATGTTGCACCACACGTGCATGAAAGCCACTCACCAGCCTGTCGACTGAGTTGCCATATTGATCGAAGCCCGCGTAATGCACGCGCATATAACGCGGGACAATGCCCCGCATACCAGGGACAGATAAACACCCTTCCCAATCTGACTCTATTCCATCGCCCACTGGCGTTAAAACCGGGTTAATTAATACGGTGTAAGGCACTGCATCGGCATCCGGATAACGTGGGTTCTTATTTTCCTCGCCGGTATTTTGATCAATCTGAGGTTTTTGTCCAAAAATAACCACCCGCAAACTTACGCCAATTTGCGGTGCGGCAATGCCAGCGCCATTCATCGCCTGCATGGTGTCTTCCAGGTCTTGGATCAAGTCATGCAGCTCCGGTGTATTAAACTGCTTAACTGGTGGTGCTTTTAGTAGTAAACATGGTTCACCCATGCGTAAAACAGTTTTAATGGCCACTGTTATTTCCTGGTTTCAGTACGTTCGTTCAGTTTACACAGACCATTTTGCTTGACCAGCGCGGCAATAATGTTGCGCACGCGCACCATGGTTTGGTTTAAATGCTCGACCAATTCTTCATATTGAATATGATGCAAGCTGTCGCCCCGTCCTGCTGCGTGGTTGGCTACAGGACAAATAGCAGCATAACTAATTTCTAGCTCCCGAGCCAGCGCGGCCTCTGGCATGCCAGTCATACCAACGATGGTTGCGCCATCATTTTCAAGGCGATCAATTTCGGCAGCTGTTTCCAGGCGCGGCCCTTGCGTGGTGGCATACACGCCTTTTAACACCAGCGGCTCATGAATACTCTCTGCCGCTGCTTGCCAATTGGCCCGCATGTTGTTGCAATAAGGCTCGGTAAAATCAATATGTTTTACGGGTAAATCGATACCGTCAAAAAAAGTGTTCTTACGACCATGCGTGTAGTCAATTATCTGGTGTGGCATCACAATGCTGCCTGGAGCTAAATCTGCGCTAATGCCACCCACTGTGGCCACGGCAGCGATTTCTGTCACCCCTTGCAAGTGCAGAGCAAAGATATTGGCGCGATAATTCACCCCATGCGGCGGAATGGTATGGCCAATACCGTGACGCGCTAAAAACATCACTTCACGCCCATCTATCTCGCCGAATATAAGTGGTTCCGATGGCTCTCCATAAGGGGTGCGGACAATTAAGCGCCTGGTAATCTCTAAGTTATCTAACTGCGTTAAGCCTGTGCCACCAATAATTGCTAACATAAAACTGCTTTCAAAACTGATTGATGGCTCATTCTAACAAACCTACGCTTAAGTGGATGCCTTTTACACAATTTAAACTTCACTTTTTTGATGGTTTAGTCAAAATAAACTTTGGTATTTTATGGCATACTCACGCCATGACTGACACAGACACCATCGAGGCAAGTTTACATTTGGCCAACAGCCATTATGAAAACTTTCCCGTTGCCTCAGTTTTTATGCCTAGGCAGTTACGTGTGCCAATTGGCTTGATTTACAGTTTTGCGCGCCAAGCTGATGATTTTGCGGATGAAGGTGATTTAACTACAGCGCAGCGCCTTGCCTTGCTTAACAGCTTTCGGGATGAGTTGGATTTGCTGCATGCCTACATCAAGCCGCAAACGGCTTTTTTTGCTACTTTAGGCGATATGATTAAGGCTAGAAAACTGCCTTATGAGCCGTTTTATGACTTGCTTAGCGCTTTTAGCCAGGATGTTACCAAAACGCGTTACGCTGATTATAGTGAGGTGTTAGACTACTGCACGCGCTCGGCCAATCCGGTAGGCAGGCTGATGTTGCATTTATACGGGCAAGCCAGTGCGAATAATATTGAGCTTTCCGACAACATTTGCAGCGCTTTGCAAATCATCAATTTTTTACAGGATATTGCCATTGACTTCAAAAAAAATGATGGCAAACAGCGCATCTATATGTGTCAGAATGAAATGCTAAGATTCGGCATTACTGAATTACAAATTAAAAGTTATGCTGATGGGGAAAAAAGTGTAGATGAAAATTGGCAGCAATTTATGCGATTTAATTTAACC
>PHCL01000091.1 GCA_002842195.1 Betaproteobacteria bacterium HGW-Betaproteobacteria-20
CGTGCACCATCAGAGGTTATGGTTATTCTAAGACGTCAGACAATAATAGAGGGAGAAACAGTTGTTGAGTCGACTACCAACAAACTTCGACTAAAAAGTAGAAAGACATGGTTTTACACTGTTTATGAGCCAGGCAGGGGACGGAAGAAATGAACGGTGCAACACTCTCAGACTGATCCAGACATACAAGCAAAGCTTGTATCGGCGGGCTAGTTTTTGAGTTAGCCACTCTCTATTCTGTGCGCACCGTTCAAAATGATAATAACATACTTGGATTAACGTATGTAGTGATCGCAAATGAGGTGTGTACTAATAATTTTTAAAGTAGGATTATCTAGAAAATTGAGACAAATTTACATTAATGTCTCTTTACTATACAGTTAACTCAATGATTTATAATTGTCGAAATATAGGAATAAAAGAGAACCTACAAAATTTGTGTAGGATTCATTCAAAGTTTAGATTTGTCTCAAAATACTAGATTTAGTGAGATATAAAAAAGCCGAAATGGGCTTTTTTTATATCTATGAATTAGATTTAGAAATGTTCATATAAAAATTGCTTTTCAAGCCGCCCTTCAATTATTTGACGGACTTATAAAATCAGAATGAAGGCGCCCGCATCCCCTGTTAAACCCCCTCGACTGATGTCACTAACTTAGCGCAACCATAAACCTTGATATTAGCGTAAGGTTATCAATGTGGACTTCACTCCAGCTTAACTTAACCTTCAGTTTCTTGACATATTTTGAATCAAACTTTAAACATCAATAACGAATGGTTTCATGGCTGACAGTCACATGACGTTCAGCTTTCATCTCCTATTTTATTTAAAATCACGGTCAAGTTAAACGGGTAGTAGTTAATTTGACCGTGCCTAATTAAACTATCAAGGTGTTTAACAGGGTGTGGGAAGCCCACTCCTATGAAATATTTCAGTTTCTACCGCAATCACTTATGGATATGGTGCAATATTTTAGTTATAGCACCGAGTTAGTGCATGTAATTTTACATATTAGGTAATAGTTGTTATTGCTGGTATATGTAACCATATGATTTATTTAAAATTTATTGTAAATATCCAAGTTGGTATGCTTGTTGCTAGTATCTACAGAGAGAGAAAGCGGTAAGATTGCTAACTAACCGCTAAGTTTCAAAAAGATAACTAGGGTTCCGGCTTTTATTAACTTAAGAGTGTCTGGTCCGAGAGTTGTCGGCCAATAGTGATATGGCTACACGGAGGGATAAAAGCCCGGGAGGATGCGTTTATTTAAATGCCGCCTTCTCGACTTTATACCAACCAAGGAGCTTATCATGCATCGTTCAAGTTTTTTTACACGTTTTTCAGCACGCCACGTACTAACTGCTACTGCATTTACCGCATCTTTACTATTCACAGGATTATCTAACGCCGCCGCGCCGCTTAAAGTCGGCTATAGCGATTGGCCGGGCTGGGTTGCATGGCAAGTAGCCATTGAAAAAGGCTGGTTTAAAGAGGCTGGTGTTGATGTGCAGTTTGAGTGGTTTGATTACGTTGCGTCTATGGATGCCTTTACTGCGGGCAAGATTGACGGCGTTACAGTCACCAATGGCGACGCTCTTGTAACAGGGTCAGGCGGTGCAAAGAATGTGATGATTCTTTTGACCGACTACTCTAATGGTAACGACATGATTGTTGGCAAGCCGGGCATCAAAAGTCTAAAAGATTTAAAAGGTAAAAAAATCGGTCTTGAAACTGGTTTTGTAGAACATCTTTTACTGCTCAATGGTTTAGAAAAAGCTGGCATGAAAGAATCTGATGTCACAATTGTAAACACCAAAACTAATGAAACTCCTCAAGCCTTGGCATCTGGTGATTTAGCCGCTATTGGTGCCTGGCAGCCAAACTCTGGTGAAGCGATGAACCGAGTGCCTGGCGCAAAACCTATTTACACCTCTGCCGATGAACCCGGTCTAATCTACGACGTGCTTACAGTAAGCCCAACAAGCTTGTCTAGCCGTAGAGCTGATTGGCAAAAAGTAGTTAAAGTCTGGGATAAAGTCGTGACTTATATCAATGACCCTAAAACTCAACCAGATGCTGTGAAGATTATGGCAGCGCGTGTTGGTATCAAACCAGAAGCTTACTTACCTTTACTAAAAGGCACTAAATTGCTGAGTCTTGAAGAAGGTAAAAAGATCTTTGTAAAAGCTAAAGGCTTTAAATCTTTGTATGGCTCATCAAAAATAGCTGATGATTTCAATGTGAAATACGGCGTTTACAAAAAACCTATGGATTTGAGCCGAGCTATTAATCCATCTTTAGCGACTGCTAAGTAATAGCGTTTAATTACTAGATTAATTAATCTTGAAAAGAGTACAGAATGAGTCTTGAGTCTTGGTTTGTTGTGCGAAGGGAATTGTCTTCACGCAGGCAGAAATTATTAGGGATTGGCTCATTTCTGTTACCGCTGCTCATTTGGTGTGCAGTGAGTTATGTGCCATTCATATGGCATCCCATGGTCATGGTGAGTAATCCTGGCAGTATAGATTACTTTCAAGTAGGCATGCTGGTTGATAAGTCTGTTTACAAAGACGAGCTAGTCAATATGCAGGTTGCAGGCAAAACACTACCTGAAGGCTCACCAGCCAACCCTATTTATTTACCCGCCCCTCATGCAGTAGCTAAAGCGTTATACACGGGTTTTACTACCGCGCCACAACAGCGCGATGGCAAATGGTTACATGAGAGCTTGTGGCACAGCATCCAGATTATTTTCTGGGGCTTCTTTATTTCATCATTGATCGGTGTGCCATTGGGGATTCTGTGTGGCACTTTTAGTGCGGTTTCTCGCATCAATGAACCTTTTGTTGAGTTTTTCCGGTATCTGCCTGCACCAGCATTTGGCGCGCTGGCTGTTGCTATTTTAGGAATTTATGACGGGCCGAAAATTGCCATTATCGTGATTGGTACCTTGTTTCAACAAATACTCATTATTGCCAATACGACACGAAAACTAAATTACTCATTGATTGAGGCTGCGCTTACCTTGGGGACTAATAAATTCAAACTGCTCTTGCACGTCATTATTCCCGGCATCTTGCCTGAGCTGTATCGAGATCAACGTATTTTACTGGGTTGGGCTTGGACTTATCTGATAGTGGCGGAGTTAATCGGCACATCGTCTGGAATCACATGGTTTATTACGCAGCAAGCGCGGTATCAACATTTTGACAACGTGTATGCCGCAATCATCATTATTGGGGTGCTTGGTTTGGGAGGAGATTTAATTCTGGCTTGGTTAAGCAAGCGCCTGTTCCCTTGGGATCGCTCGGCGAATAAAGAGTAAAGGACTTATTGTGAGCTCAAATAACAACCCTCCTAATCATCTAGAGACCAGCCAACTGGAAACCAGTCAAATGAACTATTTAGACCAATCTGAAGCTGTCAAAGAACGCTTTGACCGCATTAAACAGCGCGAAGTCATTTTAGAAGTGAAACAACTCGGCAAGGTTTACAAGACGGCGAAAGGTGAAGTCACCGCACTTAAAAATATCAACTTTAAAACGCATAGACGAGAGTTTGTGTGTGTGATTGGTCCATCTGGCTGTGGAAAGTCAACACTGATACGTATTCTGGCTGGGCTGGAGTCCCATACTTCCGGCGATGTCCTGCTGGATGGAAAACCAGTCAGTGGCCCGGGGCGTGATCGCGGCATGGTATTTCAGGGCTATACGCTGTTTCCTTGGTTAAGCGTTAAAAAGAATGTGATGTTTGGTCTGGAAATGAACAATACATCTGGTGACGAAGCCGCGCGAGAAGCTGACTTGTGGCTTGAGTTAGTAGGGCTGGAGAAGTTTGCAGGTGCTTATCCTCACGAGCTTTCTGGTGGCATGAAGCAGCGTGTAGCTATAGCGCGTGCATTGGCAAATCAGCCGAGAATTCTGTTGATGGATGAGCCGTTCGGCGCGCTGGATGCGCAGTCTCGCATCAAGATGCAGGCGCATCTGCTGGAAATCTGGCGCAATATTGATATCACTATTGTATTCATTACCCATGATCTTGATGAAGCTATTTTTCTGGCGGATCGCATCCTGGTATTAAAAGCCCACCCTGGTGAAGTGCAAGAATTGATTGAGGTGCCAGTGCCTCGTCCGCGTAGTGCTGGTCAATTTACCAGCCCAGAATTTTTAGCAACTAAAGCGAGGCTGGAGGCATTGATTCATCCGCCTAAAGTTGAAGAAGAAAACGAAGATGAAGTGATTACGCCGAAAATGATTCGTTTTGTGAATGTTACCGATAATGTGGAGTAATTGAAATATGTTTTGGTCACAACTTACATGGTCAGAATTGCCCGATAAAATTTCCGCCTCAAATCAGGCCGCTATCTTACCTATAGGCGCTACCGAGCAGCATGGCCCACACATGGGCTGTGGCATGGATTATGTGCTGGCCGACATTTTGTGTAGTGCTGTTTCAACGCAAACTAAGGTGCCGATGCTGCCAACAATGCCCTATGGTTGCTCTATAGGCCATAGCCAGCGCTGGCCTGGCACCTTGGCGGTGCAGCCGATTACGCTGATTAACCTGATTAAAGACATTGGTGACTGGGCGTATCACAGCGGCATTCGTCGCCTGTTTATTGTAAATACACATGTCACCAATGCAGCGCCACTGCGTTGTGCTCTGGAAATGTTACGTGCCGAGCACGATGACATGATGGTTGCCGTGTTTAATTCTGCGCACATTAGCCCTCGCGTAAAGCAGTTTCATCATGCCGATGGTGATGACTGGCACGCCAATGATGCTGAAACTTCACTCATGCTGGCGACCGCGCCACATATGGTGCGTAGCGAGTTGCTCACAGCCGCAGATGATCCTGACCGTACCGATGGCTTGGTATTTTCACACCCTGTGAATCGCACCAGCACCAATGGCGTAACGGGCATGCCAAGTATTTCAAGCGCAGAAAAAGGCCAGGAATGGTTTCAATGGATGGTCGAAGACCTCAGTGAATTAATTCATAAAGGTTTGCAAGAAACGCCACCTTTATCAAATTCATATTATTTCAAATAATGCATGATTAGAAGAGAGTCAATAATGAAATCAGCTAAAGAAGTTGCCGAAATTCAACAAAAACTGCAAGACCTAGGCGTGAAGTATTGCATCGGTGCTTATGTCGATATTCATGGGATTCCTAAGGCCAAAGTCGTGCCTATTGATCATTTGCCACAGATGGCGGCTGGCTCTGAACGTTATACAGGTTATGCGCTTGATGGTTTGGGGCAAGCGCCTAGCGATGATGAGTTAAATTCTGTGCCAGATTTAGATCACATCATTCAATTGCCTTGGGAGCCAAAAGTCGCTTGGATGCCTGCGGATAACCACTTTCAAGGCAAGCCATATCCGCTGAATACTCGCGTGGCATTAAAAAACGTGCTGGCACAAGCCGCTGAAATGGGTTTCGGCATGAATCTCGGTATTGAATGCGAAATTTATTTATTAAAGCAAAATGCTGACGGCAGCTTAAGCATACCGAACCCTGACGATAAATTAGATAAAGCCTGTTATGACGTGCGTGGTTTTATGGATAACTTTGCTTGGCTGGACAAAATGGCTTCAGCCATTAACAGCTTGGGTTGGGATTTATATTCGTTTGACCATGAAGATGCCAATAGCCAGTTTGAGTTCGACTTTAATTATAGTGATGCACTGACAACCTGTGATCGCTTAACGTTTTTCCGCTATATGGCCAAGCATTACGCTAAGGAAGATGGGCTGGTTGCAACCATGATGCCTAAGCCATTCTCTGATAAAACGGGCACTGGCGCGCATTTTAATATGTCACTTTATGATTTGAAAACAGGTGCCAATTTATTTGCCTGTGACCCAAAAGATGATCCACGCGGACTTGGCCTGACAACATTAGGCTACCAGTTTATTGCTGGAATCTTAAAGCATGGTCCAGCCTTGTGTGCGGCGTTTGCACCTACAGTGAACAGCTACAAGCGTTTAGTGCGCCGCGGTGCAATGAGCTATTTTAGCTGGGCGCCGGTGTTCAATTCTTACGGATCAAATAATAGAACCAACTCAGTGCGCGTGCCTATGGGCGGTGGACGCTGTGAATCTCGTAATGCCGATGGCGCTGTGAATCCATACCTTGCGGCTACATTGGCATTAGCCGCTGGTTTAGAGGG
>PHCL01000092.1 GCA_002842195.1 Betaproteobacteria bacterium HGW-Betaproteobacteria-20
TAACTCATTTTGCGTGTGCTTATCGTAATCTGTAGGATTGTAGCAAAAGGCGCAATGCAATGGGCAGCGATAGGTCACCTCTGCCAGCAACCACAGCGGCTGTGTATGTGTTGCATTGGCTGCCACGCCATTGTTTTGAGCATGCACAACTTTTTGCACAGCTGATTCACCTAAAGAGGCTTGTGTCATTTTGCTACTCCTAAATTCTCTGCGCTGTCATTGCGGTCTCAACCCGTGATGACAGAAGCTTAAGTTACTTTGCGTAACCAACCTTTACTCACTGCCAGCTCAAACATACCAATAATATCGGCATCAATGCCTTCTGCTTCTGGAAAAGTTGCTTTTAAATCAGCCACAATCTCGCCGACCGTCACTTTACCATCCAACCGTTTTAATATTTCTCCGGCTCCACCGTGTAGTTTGACCATGCCTTCAGGAAAAAGTATTACATAATTTTGTTGCGCCTCTTCCCATTGAAAGCGATGGTGGTGTGCAAGCGCATAGATATCTGCAGGTTGTATATGATTGGTCATGGTTATTTTTCTTAACTGACATTCATTACCGGCTGGCGTAAATAATCACGCCCTTCCACTTTAATATCAGTGCATTGCAACATAATCGCATCAGCCATTACCCATAACACATCCAATTTAAACTGCAGAATTTCCAGCGCACGCTCTTGCAATTCGCGGCTTTGGCTAAAGTAATCCAAAGTCACGGCCAAACCCTGCTCAACGTCACGACGCGCTTGCGTTAGGCGATTCTTAAAATACTGCATACCTTCTTTGTCAATCCAGGGATACATATCAGGCCATGAATCAATACGCTGCTGATGAATGTGCGGTGCGAATAGCTCAGTTAAACTTGAACACACTGACTCCTGCCATGGGCGTTGTTTTGCGAAATTGATATACGCATCTACTGCAAATTTGGTGCCAGGCGCCACCAGTTTAAGCGACATAATGTCATCACGGGTTAAACCGACTGCTGCGCCTAAATGAATCCAGGCTTCAATCCCGCCATCACCGCCTTCAGCAATCTGGCCACTGCCATCATGGTCAAAAATACGCTGAATCCAGCCACGACGAAGTTCACGATCAGGACAGTTTGACAGAATTGCAGCGTCCTTCATAGGAATGGCAATTTGATAATAATAACGATTAGCCACCCATGACTGCATTTGTGCTTGCGTCAATTTACCTTCGTACATCAACACATGAATAGGATGATAAATATGGTAACCCTTGCCTTTTTCACGTAATTTCGCCTCAAACTCTTCACGCGTCCAAGGTAGTTTATTGTTTGTAATTGCGTTCATCTGTATCTCCTAAAGTATGATGTCCATGCCATCATAAGCAACTTCAATTTTATGTTGATTTAAGATAGCTCTTTCTGCGGAATCTTCTCTTAAAATCGGGTTAGTATTGTTGATGTGAATCAACACTTTTCGCACATCGCCGAATTTATCTAAGTCCTCAATCATGCCGTTTTTACCAGATTGTGGATTATGACCAATGCTACGTGCAGTTTTGGTCATCAATCCTAAATCAAGCATCTCGGTATCGGTCCAGAACGTGCCATCCACCATGATGCAATCGGCTTGATTCATTAACTCAGGCAAGTGCGGCTCAACCGATTCCAAACCCGGTGAATACCAGCACTTTTTACCTGTACTGATTTCTTCAATCAATACACCAATCGTGTCGCCCGCCTGTGGGTTATTACGGTGTGGGGAGTATGGTGGCGCGGCGCTTTTAAGTGCAACTGTGGTAAATTTAAGATTAGGCACATTAGGCATGGTAAAACTGGTTTTTCCATCAATCGGCACTTGATGATGATTGATGCCGCAGTAGTGCCCGAGAATATTCAGGACCTGGTTACCGCTGGTTAAATCCTCATACACCATATCGGTACAATAAACTTCACGTTTCACCTGGCCTTCGCGCAACATAAATAAACCTGTTGTATGGTCAATTTGCGCATCAATCAACACAATGGCTTGAATACCCGTATCACGAATTGCCCGGCCTGGCTGTAAAGGCGCGAAATCCTGAATTTGTTGCAAGACATCGGGCGAAGCATTAAACAACACCCAATTAATGCCATCGCCACTCACGCAGATAGAAGACTGCGTACGCTTGGTCGCTTTGATTGTGCCTTTGCGCAAACCGTCACAATTGAAACAATTGCAGTTCCATTGTGGAAAACCACCGCCTGCGCCTGCGCCTAATACATGTATATGCATAATTTTCTACTTACTTAAAATGTATTACTATTTAAAAATAAAAAAGGCTGTCTTGCGGCAGCCTTTTTTGATTAGCGTTAAAGGCTAATTACTTGTTCATTACGTACATTGTAACTTCAAAGCCAAAACGCATTTCTGTAGCTGCTGGTTTAGTCCACATGATAAATTTCCTTTTAAGTAGTTTTTGATTTTAGTCACTTCCAAATGGCCGTAACGTGAGAAGCATTTTGCGCTCTATGTAACGTGGGCAATACCGAAAATTACTGGTAAAGCACTAAGTAAATTCATGATGCGGACATCCGTTAAACTTCACCGTTAAGATGTTTTTGGCGGCGCATACGCACTGCTGCTGCCAGTTCTTCCAATAATTCAACGGAATCTTGCCAGCCTAAACAGGCATCAGTGATTGATTGCCCATAAGCCAGTTCACCGCCTATCGAGTATTCCTGGCGGCCTTCGTTCAGGTGCGATTCAATCATCACCCCCATAATACGGCTATCTCCAGTAGAGATCTGTGCGGCAACATCGCGCGCCACATCTTTTTGTCGATTAAAATCTTTACTACTGTTAGCGTGGCTGCAATCAATCATTAACATTGGCGTCAAGCCTGCATCTGCCAGCTTTGCACAAACGTCATTGACACTGATAGCGTCATAATTAGGTGTTTTTCCGCCACGTAAAATTACATGGCAATCATCGTTACCTGTGGTTGAAAAAATCGCTGAGGTGCCCTCTTTAGTAAAAGAAAGAAAATGATGCGGGCTCGATGCCGTTTTAATGGCGTCTATCGCTACGCGCACACCACCGTCTGTACCATTTTTAAAGCCTACAGGACAAGATAAGCCAGAAGACAATTCACGATGTACCTGTGATTCCGTGGTACGTGCGCCAATGGCACCCCAACTCACCAAATCTGCTGTGTATTGCGGAGTAATGGTATCTAAAAATTCAGCGCCTGCAGGCATGCCTATTTCGTTCACGTCCAGTAAAAACTTACGTGCGATTTCCAGGCCTTCATTGATTTGATAACTGCCATCAAGATGCGGATCGTTAATCAGGCCTTTCCAACCTACTGTGGTACGCGGTTTTTCAAAATAAACACGCATCACAATTAACAAATCGGCCGCTAACTCTTTTTTAACCTCTAACAGTCGGCGCGCATATTCCATGCCTGCAGCGGTGTCGTGTATCGAGCAAGGCCCAATAATTACCAGCAAGCGGTCATCCAGTTGGTGCAAAATACGGTGAATTGCTGCGCGCGTAGTTAAGATATTATGTGTTGAATCCGCACTTTCTTTAAAGCGACCTAGCAAAGCTAATGGCGTAATCAGCGTTTTGATTTCTCTGATGCGAACATCATCTGTGGCAAGTTTTTCGTAAACCGTAGTTTCGTAAACTGTAGTTTCGTAAGCCGATGTGTCGGAAGCTGAAATTCTGTTATTGGTCATTGGTTATTACTTTTTAAAATTTGTTCCAGCACAGTTAGGAATCGTGCATTTTCGTTGAATAAGCCAATGCTTACCCGCAAGTAATCTGGCATTTCATAATTGGCAATTGGTCGTACAATCACGCCGTTTTGCAGTAACTGCTGGTTCACACTTAAAGCATTTTTCACCTTAAAACTTACAAAATTTGCACTCGATGGAATGTATTCTAACTCTAATTTATTGAAGCCTTGGATCAATTGCACCATACCCGCCTGATTCAACGCATAACTACGCGCCACAAAATCATCATCTGCCAGCGAAGCAACGGCCGCCGCTTGCGCGATTGAATTCACATTAAACGGCTGGCGCACACGGTTGAACATATCCGCAACATCAGTGTGCATTAAGCCAAAACCGATTCGCAAGCCAGCTAAACCATAGGCTTTTGAAAAAGTGCGGGAAATAATAAGATTATCAAACTCGCTTAACCAGTTAATTGCCTCAGATTTATGTTCGGCAGATAAATACTCATCATAAGCTTCATCTAAAACCACTAATACGTTAGCTGGAACTTGTTTCAAAAAGGTTTTTAACCCATCTTTTGCAATTAAAGTCCCTGTCGGATTATTCGGGTTAGCAATAAAGATTAAACGCGTTTTTGGTGTAATAACCTTAAGAAATCCTTCTAAATCATGCGCGTAATTGCTTGCTGGTACAACCACACCGGTTGCACCTACCGCTTGCGTTACTAATGGGTATACCGCAAATGCATGTTGTGAATAAATAGCTTCACAACCCGCATGTAAAAAAGCTCTGGCAGCCAATTCTAAAATATCATTTGATCCATTACCAAACACAATTTGACTGTGTTCAACATTAAATTTTTTGGCGACCAGATCACGCAAGGCAAAGCTATTGCCATCTGGATAACGAGCAATTTCACCTATCGCTTTTTCCACCGCCATTTGCGCTTTAGGGCTCATACCCAGCGGATTTTCGTTTGAAGCCAGCTTAACGATATCAGCTTCGTTTAAACCCATTTCGCGCGCAAGCTCACTGATGGGTTTGCCGCCTTGATATGGTGCAATAGAACGAATGTAATCAGGGGCCAACTCAGATAAATTACAACAAGACAATAAACTCATACTAAAACCTAAATAACTGCGACCGGGTAAGAACCCAACACTTTGAGTAACGAAGCGCGAAGCGCTATTTCAACTAACGCTTTATTAACCTGCTCATCTTGATGATGGCCTTCTATGTCGACAAAAAACACATAATCCCACAATCCCTGTTTGGACGGCCGAGATTCCAGTTTAGTCATGCTCACGCCATGTCGAGAAAGCGGCTCTAACAAATCTACCATCGCGCCGGGTCTGTTTTTTGTTACCATGACCAGTGAAGTCTTATCTTTGCCAGATGGCGCAACATCGTGCACACCCAACACTAAAAAACGTGTGGTATTTTTTGGATCATCTTCAATATTTTCCGCCAGCACATTCAGGCCAAATAACTCAGCGGCACGTTTGCTGGCGATTGCTGCAGCAAACGTGCCGTCTGCAGCAATTAACTCATGTATCATCTGTGCCGCGCGAGCATTGCTAGTAACAGCTTCACGCTGTGCTTTTGGTAAGGTTTTACTTAGCCACTCGTGGCACTGTGCGAGTGACTGCGTGTGAGAAAATACATGTGAAATTTGTGTAATGTCCGTTTGCTGAGAAAGCAAGCAATGATGAATCGGTAAAGTAATTTCACCACAAATTTTTAATGGGCTGGCAAGTAGCAAGTCCAGTGTTAAACCTATCGCGCCTTCAGTGGAGTTTTCGACCGGCACTACGCCATAATCGGCTAGCCCGGCTTCTACCGTACGAAAAACCTCATCAATGGAGCCACAGACTACCGCACCACAACCAAGCCCAAACTGCTTAAGTGCAGCCTCTTCGCTATACGTACCTAGCGGGCCTAAAAAAGCGATAGAAAGCTCTTTTTCCAATGCGCGGCAATTGGACATTACCGCGCGAAAAATATTGCTGACAGCTTCATTGGAAAGCGGCCCTGCATTTTTATCCTGTAAACGGCGTAATACTTGCGCCTCACGTTCGGGGCGATAAATCACACCATCGTCTTTCAAGCTGCCAATTTGACGCGCAAGCGCAGCCCGCTCATTAACGAGCTTAAGCACTTGCTCATCAATAGCGTCTATTTGATCGCGATGTTGTTTAAGTTGTTCTGTCATTTTAAGTAAGCTTTTTAGTCTGCAGGCTTTAAATGCTCTAATTCAAACGCCTGCATGTATGAAACCAACGCACTCACACCCTCCATAGGCATAGCGTTATAAATGCTGGCACGCATGCCGCCAACAGCACGATGACCCTTTAGTTGCAGCAATCCGTGCGCTTCTGCCCCTTTTAGGAACAGTGCATTAAGTGATTCGTCTGCCAGAAAAAACGGAATATTCATACGTGATCGATTATTAATGGCCACATGGTTAGC
>PHCL01000093.1 GCA_002842195.1 Betaproteobacteria bacterium HGW-Betaproteobacteria-20
GCTTTACCTATTTTGCCTGCACGCAGGGCTTCCACTACCTGGTCCTTGGGACCATCGGCCACCACTCTGCCAGAATCAATCACGATAATGCGATTGGCTAAATCAAATAACCCGGAACGATGCGAAATCAGCACCACAGTTTTGCCATTTGAAGCTTCCATCAAGCGGTTTTTTACCGCGTCTTCGCTAGAGTGATCCATTGCACTGGTAGGTTCATCCAATAAAATGATGTTCGGTTTGGTAATTAAGGCCCGCGCAATACCAACACCCTGCTTCTGACCACCCG
The DNA here is from genome assembly GCA_002842195.1 of Betaproteobacteria bacterium HGW-Betaproteobacteria-20. Lineage (GTDB taxonomy): Bacteria > Pseudomonadota > Gammaproteobacteria > Burkholderiales > Methylophilaceae > Methylotenera. The sequence goes on from PHCL01000093.1 coordinate 287, forward strand.
AAAGTGTTTCGCCCCGCTCTCCCACCAATAAATCAAACCCTTTGGGATGTGCGTTAATAAACTCGTCTATGCCGCCCACATGCGCTGCAGCCAAAATAGTTGCATCGTCCGCGTGTGGTGATGTAATGGCAAGATTTTCACGCATGGTGCCATAAAACAGGTGCGTGTCCTGCTGCACATAGCCCACACTGCGGCGTAGTTCGGCTGGGTCGATTTGACGCGCATCAATACCATCTATCAATATCGCGCCTTCGGTTGGTTGATAAAGTCCAAGAATAAGCTTGTGTATGGTAGTTTTACCTGAACCCATGCGGCCTAATAAGGCCACATGCTCGCCTGCTTTAATTTTGAAGCTCACTTTAGATAATGCGCTTTCTTCGGCACCTGGATATTTAAAACTAACCTCTCTAAATTCGATATCTCCCCTGAAAGATGGGCGAGATAAGAAGTTTGAATCCAGTGGCCGCTCTACTGGTTTATTCATCACCTCATCTAGCGATTGGAGCGATGTGGAAGCGGTATGATACTGCGTGAGCAGGCCTGCGGTTTGTGAGATTGGAGCCAGCGCGCGCGAAGCCAGCATGGTGCTTGCAATCAAGCCACCCATGGTGAGTTCACCAAGTATCATTAAATACACACCCAATAATACCAGCGAGATAGTAGTAAGCTGCTGAATGGCGTTTGAGCCATTATTGATAGACGCCGATAACAGGCGTAATTTACTGCCCACTTCCGTTAAAAAGATGGAGCTGTGTTCCCATTTACGCTGCATAGCCCCTTCCACACCAAGGGCTTTTACTGTTTCCAGACTCACCAGACTTTCTATCAAAGTGGCATTGCGCGCCGCGCTAGCACGATACATGGTCTCTGAGAGTTCGTGCATTTTGGTTTGCACACTGAACGCATACACCAGCATGGCAATGCCGCCAATAATCACCGGAATCACCATTGGAAAAGAAATCCAAGCCATTACGCCAATAAAAATCAGGCCAAACGGCACGTCAATCAGGGTGGTAATGGTGGCTGAAGTGATAAAATCACGCACACTTTCAAACGAGCGCAAATTACTGGCTAGTGACCCCACTGAATTCGAGCGTAATTCAAGCCGCGTACCTAATACTTGTTCCATAATGCGCGCACTAAGTTTCACATCAATGCGCGTACTGGCCCAATCAAGGAAGTAAACACGCATCGTACGCAAAATAAGGTCGCCAATCACAATCACCGCAACGCCTATCGACATCACCCATAGGGTTTCTAACGCGCGGTTTGGTACAACACGGTCGTACACATTCATGGTAAACATGGGCATGGCAAGTGCAAACAAATTGACCACAAATGCCGCCACCATAATATCGCGATAGATGCGCCTGTTCTCTGCCAATGTACCCCAAAACCAATGCTTTAAACGCACTTTACCTACTGCCGGCGCACGTTTATCAAACACATATTTGAGTTTTGTGACAATCATATAACCCGTATATCGCGCCGCTATTTGTTCCAATGGCACAAACACTTCGGCATCACCAAGTTCCGGGTATATCACACTTGCAGTTTTGGTTTTTACATCAATCCCAGTGAGCGTACAGGCCTCGTCATTTTTTAATAACAAAGTTACAGGCAAAAATTCTGCGTGAATTTGGTTAAGGTTTCTTTTTAACGTGGTTACGGCAAGATTTTCACGCTCGGCAGCCCGCTTAAATAACGCGGGCGTCATTTTGCCATCGCGCAAAGGCAAGCCGGCCGTCAACGCGTCTTTTGTGGTGACGACTTGATGTGCCCGACAGGCCAACACCAAACAGCCCAATAACGAATCATGCAAATTACTTTGGTTTTGAGTCAACTTTGCCAACTCGATATTTTCTAGCTTAATATTTTCTGGGCTTATATTGTCCAAACTCATCACTAAAACCTATTATTAAAATTACAATTCAATGTAATGTATCAACATTTAACAGAAACTACAATCTATTGCATAACATTACGACAATTAAGGGTAATCCCACATAAAAATACCGGTATTTCATGAACTAATCAGGAGATTGGATGCGCGAGCCCGAGTCAAGCCAATCTGCATGGCTTTAGGGTAGTAACGCAAGCACTCAACTATGCACCGTTCGGAAACATTACAAAGTTCTGTCATTCTTCGCTACGCTTCTCGTACGAGTAATGCGCTTTGGCTGGTGAGCCTGTCGAACCACCGCAGATATATTCTGCAGTAACACCAAGCACTGGTACAGAATGACTAGAGGTCTTTATTTATGAGTCTATATAACTTGCATCACCGCTTTAAAACTGCCTAGACAAAATATCTCATCATATGCGGCTAGATTTTAACGCCCGGACCTGTGATGCCATCAATGCCAATTTCCTTTAAAGCATCAATTTCATCATTGTTTTTAACGCCCTCAGCAATAGCTTTTATACCTATAGAATGTGCAACAACACACAAGCCTCTTAATAAGGCTTTATTTGCTTCATTAGTATTGATTCCGCGAATAATTGAGGCGTCAAATTTAATATAATCCAAACCAATATCATGCAACTCGCCCAAACGAGCAATACGTAAGCTAACGTGCTCCACACCAACATGACAGCCCGCAGCCTTTAGCTGACTGCAGAAATATTTAAATTCACTTAGGTGATCAAATACAGCGGTTTCTGAAACTTCGAAGTTTAGGCAATTGGGGTGTTGCAGATTTTGTTGGATCAATTCAACTGTTTGTTGAACATATTTGCGGTCACTCATTGCGCTGGCAGATACATTTAGACACAAAGGTTTGGCACCAAGAGCCAGTGACGCTATTGCGGTTTCTAGAACCAACACATCGATTGCCTGAATGAGGTTTAACTGCGTTGCCCAATATATAAATTCACCTGCACAAATCCATTTACCATTTTCTTCTAATTGCAGCCTTGTCGGGCTTTCATAGTGAATAAGCGTCCCATCTGTAGTGTTAACCGGAAAATGTTCGAGCTTGATTCTTTTGTGCAAGAGCGCATTTCTGAGTAAATTTTCCCACTCAATTAGGGTGTTATTCTCTGCTTCAGCAATACTGCCGGCATTGATCACTCGCAGGAAATTTTCATCATTCAAACTGGAAAGATTTAAGGTGGAATCCAGCACTTCAAATAGCGTGGCGATCTCACTCACCTTCTTTACCTTTGTCGTCACCACCAGAAAGCGAGCTGTCAATTCGACAGTTTTAATATCAGCGGCTTTAACAACAGAATCTTTAAGCTGGTTGGCCAGAGCAAACTCGTCTGCTGCCTGATTACAAAATACCGCAAACTCGGTTCCACTTAACCTTCCACAAATAAGCGCTGAATCTTCTCTGCATTCAGCCACTAAAATATTTCCAATTCTTTTGAGTACTGCATTTGCTTGCGGATAACCCATAGCTTCATCTAGTTGCGCCAGGTTCGACAGCCTGAATATCATCAGCGCACCTTCATCGTATTCCTCATGGTTAAGGTTGGCTTCCATCGTATGAATAAAATAATCACGATTCATTAAGCCTGTTACATCGTCGTAGTCTACTTTTTGACGTAACGCTTCTAATCGAGCAGATTCCAGGCTAACAGTATTTTTTATGCGGCTTGAAAGTGCGTTCATCTCTTGGACTACTGCTCTGAATTCCAGCGTACTGGGCTCATCTATAGTAATAAATTTACGCTCACCAATCGCCTGCGCATGGGCAATGACATCGTCTAATGGTTTTAGAATCTTTCTGAGTAAATAGCCACAGAAATACCAGCTAAACAAGCCAACGACTAATATCCAGAGCGCTACATTTAAAGTGGCATCCCATAATTGATCATAGGCAAAATTTAAATCGCTTTCTACTTTAAGCGTACCAAATTGCTTCCAGTCACTTTGTATAATTGCAGATCCTGGCAGAACTTCAAAAGGAACTAATCTCACAAACCAATCAGGGGCTTTTGTTGTGCTTAGCGTGTTGGTGTGCTCTGCAATCACTTTTCCGTCAGGACTGAATAGGCGAATATAACGATAATGTCCAGAATCAAACTGGGCATAAATCAATAATTCAATCGTAGTCATATCTTTTTGCATTTGTGTCAAGGCTAGAGCAAGCGCATTTGCGTTGTCAGTGTTCTTGGCCTGCAATTGATCTTCCAGGTAGCTTTTGCTTCCCAGCGTACTGAATATTAAACTGCCAGTGGCCGTAAAAATTAAAATAAGCATGACTGCTATACGGAGTTGTTTAATGAGTGACATGTTAATTCCTTACTATTAGGTCATTCTATTCCATCTGAGTGAATACGTGATAACACATCTCGCCACCTGGAAAGATGAGATTGCGATCGGCCTTTAGGACTACTACTTTCTGCAGTCCATAACGCTTTATCGTTAAAACTAAAAATAGGTGATAAATCTGGTCGGCGTGATGCAGGTAAAATCCCAGGCTTTAAATTATCCAGAATAAGCGGTTCAGATTCTGGGGTGCTGTAGTAACCAAGTACCATGTGCGCTCTAACAGCAGAATATTCCGGACTTGAATTTTCGGCTCTAACATAAATAAGCCTTAATTTATCGTTAGGGATATTGAGTATCTTTAGAAACATATACTTGGCAATGCTGTAGTCTTCACAATCACCAGCGCCTCTGCCTAAAGATTCAAGCGGAGTCGCCCAATAATCTGACTTGTCCCATACATCAATGTCATCTGTAAACTTTATTTTTTGATTAAAAAAATCGTTAATCTGTTTAAGCTTTTCTGGTTCAGACGCTGATTTTAATTTTACAATTAACTGCTGAAGTTCTAGAACATTTTGGTAAACCTCTGCACCATAACGCTGTTTAGCTAACCCGCTAAATTTATTAAAGTCATAATCTGCAGCATAAACATAATAAAATGATAAAAAAAACATCAACATGACGAATGAAATCATGCTACTCATTTGCTTTTCAAAACAATTTTTTGTTCTAAAGCCTAAAATAACGTGTACTCCGAGCCTTTAAGGCTGCTGAATGTTAAGAATATCGACGCAGATAACGCAATAATTAAGCATAACTATCACATTATGCAGGATACTGCGCATCTAACAATAAGAATTAGCTTTATGTAGTATTTCTTAAAGCTTTGTGAGTTTTACGTATTGGCCATCAGTACAATATATTTATATGCAAATAAAGCATCTAATGCTGGCATGCAGATGTTTTAAAAACGGCAATAATACTTAAATTAGGACACTAAAATGGCATTAATCGGCAAAGTGGTAGCAATGACAGGCGTAGCATATGTGCTTACTGACAATGGCACAAAACGCGAACTGCATTTAGGAGATCAGATACAGTCTGGCGACACCATTCAAACTCTGCCTGGCGTGGAGGTTGACTTAGAGCTTATTAATGGTCGTGTCATTCATATTGGTGCCGAACAGCTAGTTGCGTTTACCGAAGAATTAACAGCCGCTATTCTCCCCGATGTTTTAGATAATGCAGTAAACCTTGCCACCATTGATACAGTTATTAAAGCAATTGAACAGGGCAAAGATATTAGTGAAGTTCTTGAAGAAACGGCCGCTGGCGCGAACGGTCCGTCCACCGCCTATGGTTTTAATTTTGTTGACTTGCTTAGAATCGGTGACATTCTCAACCAATTTGGTTTCAATTTTAATTTTGATATCAACGCCCAAGAGCAAGCTATTCCGAGTAATTTTTTCGATGACAATGCGATTAACGCGGGCATCAAGACAAGTAACTTAAACCCTGACATCGCCACAGTCAGCTTAAGTGCTACCCCGACCCTAACTGAAGCTGGCGGCAACATTGTTTATACAGCCACAATAACCCAGGCACCGGTAAGCGA
>PHCL01000094.1 GCA_002842195.1 Betaproteobacteria bacterium HGW-Betaproteobacteria-20
GCTTGGCTTGCATTGCTTCCGGTGGCTCAAGACCTTCATCCTGTAAATAAGTAATGGGGCTGTAACTTTCATCACTATCATCATCAATGTTAGCTTCAAGTGAAATTTCGTGGCCATTTAGGCGGCTTTCCATCTCCAGCACTTCTTCAGGTTTTACATTGAGCGTGCGTGCGATGTGTGCCACTTCGGTAGGCTGTAAACTGTTCAACCCTGTTCTCATGCTGCGCAGGTTGAAAAATAATTTACGTTGCGCTTTAGTGGTAGCAATTTTAACCAAGCGCCAGTTACGTACAATATATTCGTGTATTTCGGCTTTAATCCAGTGCATAGCAAAAGAAACCAAGCGTACACCGCGTTCAGGATCAAAGCGCTTCACCGCTTTCATCAGGCCGATATTGCCCTCCTGAATCAGGTCAGCTTGCGGCAGACCATAACCATTGTAGCCACGTGCAATGCTGGCTACTAAACGGAGATGCGACACGATGAGCTGACGGGCAGCCTCTAAATCATTGTCTTTCCTAAACTTTACAGCAAGAGAGTGCTCTTCATCTGCAGTCAGTATAGGATACGCTTTAATTAGTCTGGAATAATGCTCCAGACTGTCTGTTGATGCTAATACGGGTAATGTTAATGCTTCACTCATTAGAATTTATTTCCTCCAATATTGTGCATTTTAGCACTCTAAGTCAGAGAGTGCTAGAGGTGTAAAGTTCACTCTTAAGTAATTTTTATGGCAGCAATGGCACGCGTAACTGCCAGATAAGAGCCCAGCCAGCCTATAAAAATGGCTGCGCAGATAATGCTTATAGATAAAGAAGGATTAAATAAAGGCAGACTGAAGTCGCTATTATATAAGTTGGAAAGTTGCATTACTGACTGGTTAAATCCTAAAACAATTGCAGCTAACAACACAATCGCCAATATACCACCGAGAAGCCCATACAATATGCCCGCATATAAAAATGGCATTCTGATAAAGCTGCTAGTGGCGCCAATGAGTTTACTCACGACAATTTCATCTTTTTGCGTGAGTATTTGCATGCGCACAGTGTTGCCAATAATCACAAGCAATGCAAGTGCTAGTAGCGCGGCAACAAACAATATAATTTTTTTACCTAGTGTTAAAAGTGTCGATAAGCGCTTCGCCCACTCGGTATTTAATAATGCTTGTTCAATGCCTGGAATAGCTTGCAGTTCATTTTTAAGTAATTCAAGTGCTTCAGGCTCTGCCGATTTAGCTTGAATAAAAAAAGCATCAGGTAGCGGATTTTTTGCGAGTTGATTGACTTGGTTGTTTACTTCATTAGTCGCAGATTTCTCTTTGAATTGCTGCCAGGCTTGTTCTTTAGTCACTAAAGCGTATTGTTTTATAGCCGCATTTTTCGCCAGAATTCCTTCGATTTCACTCAACGTATCTTTATCGGCATCTAACTTTAAAAAAAGGCTAATCTCAGTTTCATCCTGCATGTGGTTCGTTAATTTAGACAAGTGATCCACGCCCATATAAAACACACCTGGTACACACATGGCAACGGCAATGACCAGGCAAATCATAAATGTAGACGCTGCATTGTTATGCATACGTGTCAGCACCAGTTTGATGGCCTGGGCATGGTGGTTGAGTAGAGTGCTGATGATATTAGCACTCATGATTTAAGACTTTCTGTAGATAACAACTCACTGGATTTTAATTCACCATGGTCAATGTGTAATATTCTATTTCGTATAACGGTCTTACCAAGCGCCTCATGCGTCGCAATGATAACGGTTACGCCCACCTGATGAAACGCGTGAAAAATTTCCATAATCTCTGCTGCGTAGCTTGCATCTAAATTACCGGTCGGCTCATCAGCAATAAGAATAGAAGGGCGGCTCACTACCGCGCGTGCAATTGCCAGCCTTTGCTGTTCACCGCCAGATAAAGTAATCGGCATAGCTTTTTCTTTATGTAGTAAGCCTACTTTATCTAAAGCGGCACGTACGCGCTTTGCTGCTTCAGAACCTGAAATGCCATTGATATGCAATGGCAGAATCACATTATCAAAACAATTGCGGTCATATAGCAGTTTATGATCTTGAAAAACCAGACCAAATCTGCGGCGCATAAATGGAATGGCAGAAGGTTTAAGTTTACTAATGTTTTGATTTGCCACAAGTACCGTGCCGCTAGTCGGGCGCTCAATCGCTGCAATTAACTTTAGCAAAGTACTTTTCCCAGCGCCAGAATGTCCTGTAACAAACACCAGCTCACCCGCTTCAATATTGAAGCTTATATTTTTCAATACCTCATTGCTGCCGGGATAGCGTTTAGTTACTTGGTCGAATTTAATCATGGCTGTATTGTATCGCTAAATATGTAAGCCGGTAAAATTCATGCCATAAAGGCACGTTTCAATCGTTGGATGCCTACTTCCAGCTCAGTTAGATTTAAGCTGCCGTAACCTAATCTAATAGCATTGATACTGACAAGTGATTCTGAAAAAAGTGATCCTGGAAGAAGCACCCTACAGCGGTGTCAGAAAAGTGATCGGCGACCGGCTGTCACTGAGTAAGTTTACTGCGCCACACCTGTATTTCACGCAGAAAGTCAACCTGGAAAAGCTTCTTGATATCCGGAGTCAGATCAACGCGGCGCAGCCGAAAAAGACATCAGTTACAGATTATATTGCAAAGGCAACGATCAAGACGCTTCAAAAATTCCCGGAAATGAATTCCGCGCTGATCGGCGACAAACTCGTCAAATACAAATACGTCAATCTGGGAATCGCTGTCGCAGCGCCCACCGGACTCATCGTGCCAGTGGTTCGCAAAGCGGACAAACTTTCCGTCGTCGACATCTCCGTCGAGTCTTCTGCATTGTTTGAGAAGGCAAGAAGCGGTGGGCTGGCGCCAAGCGAGTACAGCGGTGGAACATTCACCATTTCCAATTTGGGGATGTTCGGGATCGAGAATTTCACGGCGATCATCAATCCTCCGGAAGCGGGCATCCTGTCGATCAGTGCCACAAAGGACGAACCCTTTGTAGAAACAGACAAGGACGGATGCAAATCCATCACGATCAAGCCGATGATGAATATCACCTTGTCGGTGGATCACCGCGTCATTGACGGTCTGCTTGCCGCGCAATTTGTAACAGAAGTGAAACGACTTCTGGAAAATCCGATCGAATTACTGATATAAAAGGGAGAACTTTATGGCTGAAATAATCATTATGCCAAAGCTTGGCTTCAATATGAGCGAAGGCAAGCTGGTGAACTGGTATAAGAAAGAGGGAGAAAGCATGACCAAAGGGGAAGCTCTCTTCTCGATCGAAACCGACAAAACGAACATTGACATCGAAGCAACCAGCGATGGGATCCTGCTGAAAACCTTCATCGGCGAAGGCGACACGGTTCCTGTGACGCTTCCTATTGCCATCGTAGGAGCGGCCGGCGACAAGATCGACGCTCTAGTCACCGATGCTTTGGCGCAGCTTGGAATGGAAGACGACCCATCTCCAGCCATCACGAAAACGGAAGCACCGGTTGCAACTGAAGCGACAAAGAAGCCGGAAGCGCCGGCCGCAACGGAAGGTCCGATTGTAGCAGATCGAGATTTTGACATCATCGTTCTCGGTGGTGGTCCCGGCGGATACGTTGCCGCCATCAAAGCGGCACAGATGGGAAAACGGACCGCTCTGATCGAAAAGGGAAAAGTTGGCGGCGTTTGCCTGAACAAAGGATGTATCCCAACGAAAACATTCTTGCGCAGCGCCGAAGCTTTGAAGGAAGTCAGGGAAAGCGAGAGCTTCGGGATCATCGGTGTAGACACCTCCGGTGCATCGCTTGACATGGGGATCCTGCAGAAGCGGAAACATAAAATCGTATCCCAACTCGTTGGTGGCATCGAAGGCTTGCTTCGGGGAAACAAGGTCACTACGTTTCAAGGCGAAGGCGCTGTGATCGACAAAAATACAGTGGCCATCGGAGATAAAAAAATCACTGGTGAATACCTCATCATTGCTACCGGCTCGGAAGCGGAGTATATGCCGATTCCCATCGACCCGGCGATGAAGATATTCATCAGCGACGATATTTTAAATCTGGATTATATCCCAAAAGACATGGTCGTTCTTGGCGGTGGGGTCATAGCCATTGAATTTGCCTATTTTCTGGCTAGCGTCGGCTGCAAGGTCTCAGTCATCGTCCGCAGCCGGATCCTCCGCACAGCGACCGATGAAGAAATTGCAGTTCAAGTGGCGAAGCACCTTCGCGACATCGGTGTCGACGTTTACGAAGCAGCTCAGGTAAAGGAAGTGACCAAGGATTCGGTCACCTTCGAGAAGGACGGAAAACTCCAGGAAGTCAAGACCGGAAACGTCCTTCTGGCAACGGGAAGAACCCCGTCGACAGTCGGTGTGCCCTGCGAAGAGCTTGGTATCAAGTTGAGCAAGGGAGCTATCGTAACAGACGATACCTGCAAAACATCCGTAGACAACATCTATGCGATCGGCGACGTCAATGGCAAGTGGATGCTTGCCCACGCAGCATCCATGGAAGGCATCGTAGCCGTGGAAAATATCTGTGGACATCATTCTGTCATGGACTATGACAAAGTGCCCGGCTGCATCTATATCCAACCGGAAATCGCCAGCGTCGGCTTGACCGAACGGGAAGCGAGAGAAAAATATGGCGATGTGAAAGTCGGTAAATTCCCACTCATTGCCAACGGCAAAGCCAAAGTGGCCGGAGACGATCGCGGTTTGATCAAGGTCATCGTAGAACCCAGATACAACGAAGTCGTCGGCGTGCATCTCTATTGCATCCATGCGACGGACATGATAGCAGAAGCGGTCGTCGCCATGAAACTGGAATCCACAGCAGAAGAGATCGCAATGTCGATCCATCCCCACCCAACCGTATCGGAGATCTATCACGAGGCATTCCATGCCGCAGTGGACAAAGCGATCCACTTTATGTAGCCTACATCTCCTCAAAATATGCAGAAAGCCCCACTTCACAAGGAGGTGGGGTTTTTTGCGTCTACACCTTTCTATTCGGCGGAAGTGAATTTTCCAAGAAACAAAATCGAACCGGTGCCTTCCTCAGCAATCAGAAAGAGGAAGGGTTGGTCGGCAATGAAAGTCAATGGTTCTAATGCGGCGCTTTCTTCCATGACCACTACTGTGACTCCGGCGGCTTCGCTTCCTTCTTCATTGACTTCAATGACGGCTTTGTGGAGTACTTGGCTGATGAACAGACCCTCACGGATGCCGGAAAAATCTGCTGCCGGGTCGAAAGGTAATACCATTCCCATAGAGATCAATTCGTTGTTCAATTCCTTGATATCGTATTCCATCTTAAATTTAGGGATTCTCAAGTCCACTTTCTCTTGTGTCGTGATGGAACTGCGAATGTCAGCAAAGACATCTGCATTCAAATCGGCGACCCAGTCGTTGATGGTCTTTCCATCGGTCGGCAGGAGGAGGTACATCGACACCTTTTCTTTTCCATAAGGGAGTCGAACGGCTTTGTAACCATCTCCCTGTCCATAGTCAACATCGCCATAGTGCCCCATCATGTCAGTGCGTTGAACAGCTCCGGCGATATTAGTAAAATCGGCTTCTTGTGTACTGTCCTTGTCAAAGGGTGTTGTCCAGTCACCCTTGAAGTAAACGGCATTGATCAAGTACATGACCACTGTTGCGGGGATCGGTGGTTCTATCATCCGATCGATTTTGCCTTTCGTTGCATCATCGATCCACTGGTTGATGCTGTCCGCTGATGCCGGATCCGAGAAGTCCAGTTCCCGAACCTCCGCATCAAAAACCTGCTTGTTTGTTTCAATGAAAGCTTCTTGTATAGCTTCTCCCATACGATACCAGATCGAATTGCTGATCGTAAGGTCGACCTCCTTATCCACTTGCAAGAGGTATGGTATAAGGTTCTGGTAGGTTTCATTCACGTTTTCTTTCGAGAATCCTTGGTAGCGGAGGCCTCGCTCCATATCAGCCATCGTGTTTCCTTTCGCTCCGTTGTATGTCATGGTAAGAGCTGTGGATATGCTCAAGGGTGATAAAAACAAGTTCCCGTTTGAATCAGTTTCATTGATCTCGC
>PHCL01000095.1 GCA_002842195.1 Betaproteobacteria bacterium HGW-Betaproteobacteria-20
TTATGTCACGCACCTACACTTATTTAATTAACGGCGATTTTAACCAAGTGATTTCGCCATTAGACCGTGGTTTTTCCTATGGCGACGGTGTTTTTCGCACCATGGTGATGCGCAGTGGTCTACCTGTTGATTGGCCATTGCATTACCAAAAATTGGTAGCCGACTGCGCTGCAATTGGCATCGTTTGCCCAAGTGCAGAATTACTGATGAGTGATTTTCTGCAATTATTTTCAGTTGAAGATATTGACAGCAAAAAACAACAAGTTGTTAAAATAATTGTTACCAGAGGGGAGGGCGATCGAGGTTACAAGCCGCCTGCAGTCACAACTCCTACGCGCGTAGTGATTAAATCTGCCATGCCGCAATTTGAAAAAGCATATTTTTCGGCAGGCGTTAATTTATATGTATGTAACACGCGGTTAGCGATGCAAACCAGGCTTGCAGGAGTTAAGCATCTTAATCGACTGGAAAATGTCCTGGCACGCATGGAATGGCGAGATGAATACATATTTGACGGTTTGTTATTAGATCAACAGGGCAACGCGATAGAATGCACTATGAGCAATGTTTTTGCGCGTTTTGATGACATACTAATCACGCCAGATCTAAGCCAGTGCGGCGTTGCTGGTGTCACCAGGCAGCGGATTATCGGGTTTGCCTCCGTGGTCAATCTAACCGTTGAAGTGTCGCAGTTATCATTGAACCGTCTATTACAGGCGGATGAACTTATTATCTGTAATAGTTTGTATGGAGCGCTTCAGGTAACAAGACTTATTGACGCAAAGCACGGTGAAACCACCTGGTTACCGCAAGCGCTGGCTCATACCTTTAGAAATTTACTTACTCATGATTAAACGCATCAAAAAATGGATATTATTCGGCATATTAATCTTAATCGGGTTGGGAGCATGGCTGACCTACTATGCAGTATCACCATTAAAACTAAAGCCGAATAGCCAGGAAATTAGCATAGAACCACAAAGTAGTCTTAAAAGCATCGCTAATCAATTGGTACAGCAGGGCGTGTTAAAAGAGCCTTGGCGTTTCATAATGATGGCAAAATTACTAAATAAGGAATCTTTCTTACAGGCGGGAAATTACACGCTTAACAAAAATATATCGCCTTATCAGCTATTGCTCTCGCTTAACCATGGTAAAACTACGCAAGGTAGCGTGACTTTTATTGAGGGGCATACTTTCGCGCAAATGCGTGAAAGTTTATCTAAAAATGATGCTATAAAACAAACTGTTACAGAGTTATCTGAATCTGAAATATTAAAATTTATGGGGTCTGAATATAGGGTTGCAGAAGGTTTATTTTTCCCTGATACCTTTTATTTTAATCGCAATACTGCCGATGTCGTGATGTTGCGACGCAGTTATGATGCCATGCAAAGCAAGTTAGCTAAAGCATGGGATGGTCGCGCAGCGAATTTGCCCTACAAGAACAGTTACGAAGCCTTGATCATGGCGTCAATTGTTGAAAAAGAAACTGGCAAAGCCAGCGAGCGATCAACTATTGCCGGTGTGTTTATTAACCGTTTACGCGTTGGTATGCGTTTGCAAACTGACCCAACCGTAATTTATGGCATGGGAGCACAATTCAAAGGCAATATTCGAAAAAAAGATTTACTGACTGACACTCCCTATAATACGTACACGCGTGATGGCTTACCTCCCAGCCCAATCGCGATGCCAGGCTTGGCTGCGATAGAAGCCGCTTTGCATCCGGCGGATACAAAAGCACTTTATTTTGTAGGCAAGGGAGACGGTAGCCATGCTTTTTCTAACAGCTTGGTGGAGCATAATCGCGCTGTTGTTAAGTATCAACTAGGTAAATAATCATAAAAAATGACAGCCAAATTTATTAAACCTAAATTCATTACCGTAGAAGGCATGGATGGTGCAGGGAAGAGTACGCATATTCCCGATATTATAGTCAGTCTGCAAGGGCGCGGACATGAAGTGGTTTCAACGCGGGAACCTGGTGGCACGCCACTGGGGGAACGTTTGCGCGAGCTTTTATTGCATGAGCCTATGCATGCGGAAACTGAAACCTTACTGATGTTTGCTGCGCGTCGCGAGCATATTGCCAACGTGATAGTGCCAGCGCTTGCAAGAGGCGCTTATGTGCTCTCAGACCGCTTTACTGATGCTACCTATGCTTACCAATGTGGTGCTAAAGGTGTGGATGCTTCTAAAATCCGATTGCTGGAACAATGGGTGCAGGCTGATTTACAGCCGGATATCACACTTTTGTTTGATGTGCCAGTAGAAGTGAGTATGCTAAGACTTGCGAATGCGCGTGAGCCGGATAAATTTGAGCGCGAAAATGCTGAATTTTTCACCCGTATTCGTCAAGCTTATTTGCAGCGTGCACAAGAAAATCCGGCAAGGTTTAGAATTGTTGACGCGAATAAACCGCTGGAATATGTTAAACAATCAGTTGAAGAAATTATTTCAACCTTATGATTAATAATAATTTATATCCTTGGCAAAAAAAGGTTTGGCAACATCTTAATCAGGATAATATGCGCTTGCCACACGCACTGTTATTGTACGGGCGAGTGGGCATAGGCAAATATGATTTTGCGCGGTATTTCAGTCAATCACTTTTATGCGGCAATAAAAGCCAGCAAGGCCATGTGTGTGGCGTGTGTTCAAGTTGTTTGTGGTTTAAGGATGAAAGTCACCCGGATTTTCGCTTGTTAAGCCCTGAACAAGAGCCAGAATCGGACGAGGATGGCACGCCTGTAAAAAAAACCAAGAAAAAAACACAAATATCCGTCGCACAAATTCGTGAGTTAAACAGCTTTTTAAGCCTGACCAGTCACCGTAGCGGCGGTTTGCGCGTCATACTTATACATCCAGCTGAGGCACTTAATCTAGCTTCTGCCAATGCCTTGTTAAAAATGCTGGAAGAGCCTGCAGAAGGCGTTATTTTTATTTTAGTAGCGCATCAATTACAACGATTATTGCCTACCATTATCAGCCGTTGCCAAAAAATAAATATGCCTATGCCTGATGAATCACAAGCATTGGCATGGCTAAGCGGACAGGGCATGCAGAATGTTAAAGAGCATCTTGCCTATTTAGACGGCTCGCCAATCAAAGTATTTAACGAGCAGCTACAATTCACACAGTTAGCTGAAATATGGCGTTTATTGGCGCTTGGCAGCAGGCTTCAGCCACATGTGGCTGCGCCTGCTTTAATTGCAAACTCAGTAGAAACCGGCATAATCGCACTGCAAAAATGGATCTATGATATTGTCGCAATGCGCTTAACAAGACAAATACGTTACCACGTTGCGCATACCAGTGCTTTGCAAGCACTGGCGGAAAAGGTAAACTTGAGTCAATTGTTTCAATTACAAAAAAAGCTTGATGCATTGCGCAAGCTGGCCTTGCACCCGTTGAATCATGAGTTGCAGATGGAAAGCTTGCTGCTTGAGTACACGCGCATTTTTACACATACATAATAAGCATATTGCTTAACTGACAGAGGCTAATCATGGCTGAAGATTTAGCAGAAAATAATACGGTAACCCCTAAGCCTGGGGTTTTATCATTGGCGATTAAAGAAAAAGTAGCGCTATATGCGGCGTACATGGCGTATGTTAAGGGTGGTGGCTTGTTTATTCCTACCAATAAGGATTTTAAAATTGGTGAAGAAGTATTTATGTTGCTGAGTTTACTTGATGACCCGGTTAAATTAAAGGTAGTGGGCCACGTTGTCTGGGTTAGACCAGCCGCGCAGGCAGGCAGGCCGCAAGGGGTTGGCGTTCAATTCAGTGAAAAAGATGGCGGTTTAGAAGCTCGAAATAAAATTGAAGGCTTGCTCGGCAGTGCGCTAAAATCTGCACGTCCTACGCATACCATGTAATTTAAAACCATGTAATTTAAAACTATTTAATTTAAAATCATGTAATTTAACTCATTGTATTTTAAGATATTTATCTATGCTTGTTGATTCACACTGCCATCTTAACTTTCCTGAACTTTTAGAAAATTTACCCGCCATAAAACAAGCAATGCTTGATAACCAAGTAGGGCATGCACTATGCATTTCAGTGACCTTGCCAGATTTTCCGCAAGTATTGGCTTTAGCCGAAACTAACGACAATTTTTATGCTTCGGTTGGTGTGCATCCAGATTATGAAAATATCGAAGAGCCTACGGTAGATAAGCTGCTTATGCTGGCAAATCACCCAAAGGTGATTGCAATAGGTGAAACCGGACTGGATTATTTTAGGCTTACAGGTGATTTAGAATGGCAGCGCATGCGTTTTCGTACCCATATTCGCGCTGCAATTGCTTGTGATAAACCATTGGTAATCCACACACGTAGCTCGGCAGAAGACACCATACGCATTATGCGTGAGGAAAATGCGCAAAAAATAGGCGGTGTCATGCATTGCTTTACGGAGAATTTAGAGGTGGCTTTGCAGGCTATTGAGCTCGGTTTCTACATCTCATTTTCTGGTATTGTCACCTTTAAGAATGCGTTAACCATCAAAGAAGTAGCAAGTAAAATACCTTTAGATAAAATGCTGATAGAAACAGACTCTCCTTACCTTGCGCCAGTGCCTTATCGTGGTAAAACCAATCAGCCGAGCTATGTAAAACACGTAGCAGAGGAGATTGCCAGGCTAAGGGGGATTTCATTTGAAGAGGTTTCTGCTGCAACTACTGCAAATTTTTTCCGTCTTTTTAAGCATGCAACTTAAGCGTTATTCTCACGCTAAATAACATGATATTTTTGTTAAATTAAGAGTACCTTCCTAATAGGTGCTCTGTAAGCCTTATAGATAAAGCCTCTCAGGGCAGTATTTTTCTCTCGAGAGTTTTTAATGATATTTTAAAAGTAAAACAACATGCTTATTAAGTCAGGTATTCAATGCAATTAACCATGCTAGGCGTAGGTTCTAGTGCAGGCACGCCGATGCTTGGGTGTGCTTGTAGTACATGCGCCTCAAGTGACCCGCGAAATAAGCGCACACGTTGCTCCAGCATTATTCAACTTAACAATGGCAAAACCCTACTTATTGATACGGGGCCAGATCTGCGGCAACAAGCATTAAGAGAAGGGCTTACGCAAATAGATGCGGTTTTATACACACATACACATGCTGACCATGTACACGGTATTGATGATTTACGCAGCTTTTGCCAAATTCAACGCAGTCAAATCCCACTATATGGAGGCCATGCGTCTATGGCACATATTGCGGAAAAGTTTGGTTACGCTTTGCGTGAACCTGGTAATTTCTGGGATTTACCAGTATTAAAAGTTAACTCAATAAACGCGCCATTTGAACTTTTCGGCCAAACTATTATCCCAATACCAGTTAAGCACGGTAATAGTGAAATATACGGTTATCGAATAGGGGACATTGCTTATCTAACAGATGTTTCAGCCATCCCGGAAAGTTCACTCGCATTATTGCAAGGCTTAAAGGTGTTGCTGTTAGACTGTCTTAGGGTGGCTGCGCATTTTACTCACATCAATTTGGAACAAAGTTTGCATTATGCTGGCCTCATTCAGGCTGAATCTACTTATTTGATACACATGACACATGAGCTTGAATATGTGTCGCTAAGCGCACAATTGCCAGGCAATGTTTATGTTGGGTATGATGGTCTTAAAGTAAGTGTTTAAAATTATTGTTGCATATGTCAGCTAATTACATGGTTGGTACGTTGCGTTATTAGTGCGATAATTGCGCTACATTTTTGGAGGTTTAAATAAATGCAATTTAATATGAAGAAATTAAGTATAAGCTTAACTATGGCCACTTTATTAAGTGCCTCATTTGGCTTAGCTTATGCAGCAGCAGCAGATAAAGCGGCAAATAGTGCAACACCAGCTAAAAAAGCTAGTTACACGGAAGATCAGTTTTTAAATGCTTTTAGTGGAAAATCTAAAAGTGTCGTTACTGCAAAATTAGGCGCACCTGTTAAAAAAGAGACCTCTGTAAAGCCTGCAGGTGCTGCCGGTTTTTTAGGTAAAGTAGGTGCAGATGAAAAAAACTCTAAACGTGTAAATGTTGAAATGTGGTACTACAAAAATATAGTAAATTACGATCCTACGC
>PHCL01000096.1 GCA_002842195.1 Betaproteobacteria bacterium HGW-Betaproteobacteria-20
AAATAAAGGTCTATTTAAAAAGCCTAAAAATGAACTGGAAGCCCAGCATCGAATTAAACGCAAAACGGATCCGGCCATTCCCTCGGAACTGTGCCGGAGCTGTCCGTCCTGTAAACAATTGAGCTTCACTTCAGATTTAGAAAACAACTTCCATGTCTGCCCTAAATGCGGTCACCATTTTCGCATCAATGCCCGACAGCGGCTGAATATGATTATTGATCAGGATACCTTTGTCGAACAGTATCACGAGCTGTCTTCAACCAATCGACTAGAATTTCCCGGATACGACGAAAAACTGGCGCAGGCCATCCTGTTCAGCCACGAAAACGAAGGGGTCATCATTGGAACTGGAAAAATTGGCAGTCACAAGGTTGCGCTATTCGTCATGGAAGCTACTTTTATGATGGGTAGCATGGGTCAGGTAGTCGGTGAAAAAATCACCCTGATCTTTGAATATGCCCTGAAGCATCGTCTGCCGATGATTGGCTATACCGTTTCCGGCGGAGCCCGGATGCAGGAAGGGATGCTGGCGCTGATGCAGATGGCAAAAACCAGTGCAGCACTTACGCAGTTGAGTAAAGCCGGCTTACCTTACATTTCGGTGCTGACTGATCCTACCATGGGTGGTGTTTCTGCTAGCTTTGCAATGCTGGGTGATATTATTGTGGCTGAACCGCAAGCTTTAATAGGCTTTGCTGGTCCGCGCGTTATTGAGCAAACTGTACGCGAGACCTTGCCAGATGGCTTTCAGCGTGCAGAGTTTTTGTTAGAACATGGCGCTATTGATTTAATTATTGATCGACGTGAAATGCGTAAACGATTGGCATCGATTTTGGCCAACTTAATGCGCTTGCCAGTGGCAGCTTGATTTGTAATTATGTTAGAAGCTTAATAAACAAAATTTAATTATCGATGCACATCAATAAACGCCAATGATTGCCAGCATCAACACATTATGTTTTATTGGCGCGAGTTTGAATTCCACTGCGTACATCGGCGGTTTAATGTGCTTCTAAAATCATCGGCCATGCCTAAAGACTTATCTTCATGGTTAAGCTACATCGAAAGCCTGCATCCAAAATCCATCGCGATGGGTTTAGACCGGATTAAGCTGATGATAGAGCGCTTGCAATTGCAGCCTGAATTCCCCATTATTTCTGTAGCCGGCACTAATGGCAAAGGCTCTACTTGCGCCATGCTAGAGCAAATTTATAAGCAGGCTGGCTATCAGGTAGGATGTTACACTTCACCACATTTGCTACGCTACAATGAGCGCGTGCGCGTGAATGGCATTGAGGTGAGTGATGATGCACTTTGTGCGGCATTTTCCGCAGTAGAAAGCGCTAGGACCGATTTAACTGGTGGCACGATACAACTCACCTATTTTGAAGTTGGCACGTTGGCAGCAATGTGGCATTTTATGCAGACCAGGCTGGACATTGTGATACTAGAAGTAGGGCTAGGTGGCAGGCTGGATGCGGTGAATGCGTTTGAACCAAACTGCGCAATAGTGACAAGTGTTGATTTGGATCATCAAGAGTTTCTGGGAGATACGCGCGAGAAAATTGGTTTTGAAAAGGCCGGCGTGTATCGCGCTGGCATTCCGGCAATTTGTGGTGAGGTTAATCCGCCTGCAAGTTTAGTGAACTACGCACATGAGATTCAGACAGATTTTAAGTGCATACACCAGGATTTTGACTTTGTTTTAGATGAAGATAGCTGGCAATACACAGTGAATGGCAAAGTTGCATGTTTGTTGCCATTCCCAGCATTGCAAGGCGCTTATCAGCTTAATAATGCGGCATGCGCGGTAACTGCAGTTGAGGCTTTGCAGCCTGTTCTGCCAGTAAAATATGCGGACATTTCAACTGCAATGCAGCAAGTGCAATTGGCGGGTCGCTTTCAAATTGTCAACGGATCCTCTTCTGAAACTCGTTTGCCAAGGATAATTTTAGACGTTGCACATAATCCACACGCAGCACGCGCATTGGCTGAAAATCTTAAAGTAAGTAAAAGCTTACATAAGCAAACACCACAAAGTAAAATGTCGCCTGGCAAAACATTTGCCGTATTTGCCATGCTGGCGGATAAAGATATAAACGGCGTTGTAGAAGCGCTAAAAGACCAAATTGATGCATGGTATGTTGCCGGCATTGAACATGCGCGTGGTGCAACGGCGGCAGATTTAGCATTGATTATCAGGAACGTGGCACCCAAAGCCAGTATTAAGGTTTTTGACACCGCAGATAGCGCTTATCGACAAGCTTGTATTGATATGCAGGCCTGTATAGATGTGAATGAAAATGATAAAATAGCCGTCTTTGGTTCGTTTTTCACTGTTTCATCAGTGATGCAATTGTTATCAGGTCCGCAGTAAAAGTGTTATGCGCTTAAAAATCAATCTATAAGGAAAGCAGCAATGTCGCCTGAATTGCCGAAAGATCTAGAACTTAGCTTAAAAAAACGCGCGCGGCGTCGCTTGGTGGGTGCGATAGCACTGGTGCTGCTCATGGTGATTATTTTGCCTATGATTTTGCAAGATCGTACGGCTCCCACGCCTAAAGATGCAATTAAAATCACCATGGAGGCTTCAGAACCGCTGATAGACGAGAATGCTACACAGCAAGCGCCGGTTGATGCCATTGCAACACCGCAAGAACCAGTGAGCCCCATGGTAACTGATGATCCTATTACTGAAGTGATAGATAAAGTTGAGCCAAAAACTGCAGCAAAAGTGGCTGTGCCAGAACCCGTAAAAACTAAACCCGCCGATGCTAAACAGTTAGAAAAAATTAGCGGTAGTTTTGCCATACAAGTCGGCGTTTATTCAGATTTGGCTAATGTAAAACAGTTGCAGGCCAAATTAAAAGAGGCTGGTTTTGCATCACATACTGAGAAAATTGCTACGTCTAAAGGTGAAAAAATCAGGTTAAGAGTTGGAAAATTTCCATCCCGTCAGGAAGCAGCGGATGCACTCAATAAATTAAAACAGTCAGGTTTTTCTGGCATGGTCATTAGTAATGATTGAGATAGTTTGCTATTGCATCCAAAGGCATAAAATTTGATGACTAGCTTTGATTACCTGGTACTTATAATTGTTGGAATTTCAATTGTATTAAGCGTGATGCGTGGTTTATTGGCTGAGGTATTATCCATTTTGGGCTGGGTCGCGGCATTTTTTGTGGCTAAAACATACGCCAGTGAAGTTGTGCCGATGATGCCGGTCGATATTCCTACAGAATCTTTACGTATTTTGGCGGCGTTTTTGGTATTATTTTTTGCTACTTTGTTGGTGGCTACCTTACTATCCATTGCACTTACCGCTATTTTTAAAAAATTCGGCTTAGGTTGGCTGAATCGATTGCTGGGTGCGGCATTTGGCTTGGTACGCGGCTTGTTAATTGTCTGTATTTTGGTATTTTTGGCAGGGCTTACCAATGTGCCAAAAGATGAGCGTTGGCGGAATGCCATGTTTAGCGCACCAATTGAGGCGCTGGTCATTAGCCTGTTGCCGTGGATACCCGCGAATATTGCTAAACATATTAAATACGAGTAAGTTATCAGCAATGCACTTCAGGTGTTACGTAAAATATTTTTTATATTATAGAATCAATCACTTAAGGCTAAGTTCATGTGCGGAATTATTGGCATTGTAGGTAAAAATCCAGTTAACCAGTTGCTATACGATGGTTTACTGGTGCTGCAACATCGTGGTCAGGATGCTGCGGGCATAGTGACTACCGATGGCAATACATTCTTTATGCATAAAAATAATGGGCTGGTAACCGATGTGTTTCAAACCCGTCACATGCGTAGTCTGGTAGGTAATATAGGTATTGGCCATGTACGCTATCCAACGGCAGGTTCATCTAGCGCGGCAGAAGCGCAACCATTTTATGTGAACTCTCCATTTGGCATTGTGCTGGGTCATAACGGCAATTTAACCAATTCTGAACAACTAAAATCCGAGATGTTCCGTCAGGATTTGCGCCATATCAATACCAATTCAGATTCTGAAGTATTGTTGAATGTGCTTGCGCATGAGATTGAAAAAACTTCACGTAACGCTGCGCTTAATGCTGACATGACATTTGATGCTGTAGCTGCCGTACATAGACGCTGTAAAGGTGCTTACGCGGTAGTTGCGATGATTGCCAATTTTGGCTTGCTCGCGTTTCGTGATCCGAACGGTATACGTCCGCTGGTGATAGGCAAGCAAGAAACGGCAAAAGGTACAGAGTATATTGTGGCCTCAGAAAGTGTGGCACTGGATGTGTTAGGTTTTAGTTTAATCCGCGATGTAGCGCCTGGTGAAGCTATTTTTATTGACATGAATGGCAATTTTTTCAGCCGCCAATGTGCTGAGAACCCAAAACTCAACCCATGTATTTTTGAATACGTTTATTTAGCGCGTCCGGATTCGGTGATTGATGACGTATCTGTTTACCAAACGCGCCTAGATATGGGCACCAGTCTAGCCGAAAAAATTAAACGTGAATGGCCACATTTAAAAATTGATGTCGTTATTCCGATACCGGATACCAGCCGTCCGAGTGCGCTACAGGTAGGTATTGCGTTAGGGGTTGATTGCCGCGAAGGCTTCATTAAAAATCGCTATATTGGCCGTACATTTATTATGCCGGGTCAGGCCTTGCGCAAAAAATCAGTACGCCAAAAGTTGAATCCAATCGGCATAGAATTTAAAGGAAAAAACGTATTACTGGTGGATGATTCCATTGTGCGTGGCACAACCTCGCAGCAAATTGTACAAATGGCCCGCGATGCAGGCGCCAATAAAGTGTATTTTGCCTCTGCCGCGCCGCCAGTGCGCTTTCCCAATGTATATGGTATTGATATGCCAAGCCGGGATGAGTTATTAGCTACGGATCGCACTGACGAACAAATCTGCCAGGAAATCGGCGCAGATGCGCTTATTTACCAAGATTTGGATGCACTGGTTGCGGGCGTTAAATTAATTAACCCAAAAATTCAAGATTTTGATTGTTCGTGTTTTGATGGAAAGTATGTGACGGGCGACATCAACGATGCCTATTTAGCCAATATCGAAGCCGCACGGGGTGATGTGAATAAAAAACAAAAGCCTGCAAATTCCAGTACGCAAATGGATTTAAATCTAATCGACAATCTGGAAGAAGTGACTGCAGACTAGCCACTTTGTAGCCAGTATGGATTTGCAAAAAATGCGCCTAAATTAACCATAAAATGCCAGATATAACCATATGCATCAAAATGCATGCTCTGTAAGCCTTATAGTTGGCGGCTCCCATGGCATTTAAAAATCCTCGTAGATTTTGCTGTTTATTAGATAACCACGAATTATACCTTAAAACTTACGTAAAATTTAACGCTGATTTCTTAGTAGCTCAGCCTTTCCAAGCGTTACGTCGCCTGCCAATATTTCAATACGTAGAGCGGAAGTCGATAAATTTGAGTGGGCTTGTCATTACATTTGCTGACCCATTAATTGTGTTATTTTACAAACTGAACACATCAAGCCCCTGACTGAGCCAAAATGCTGCTGACCGCCACGATGAAGAAACACACGAGCAGATTCAGCGCGCCAACGGTCAAGGTCAAGTGCCTTGCTCCGCGCATTGGTATCAAGAGAATGAACGGCAAGAGCAAGCTGGCAAGGAATGCGCTGAACTGCAAAAGCAGCACCCGTTGCTGAATCAGGGGGTCGTTGCTGATCTCAATCAAGCCTAGCGGCCCGCCCAGGAGTGCGGCAAGCCATGGCACGGCTAGCAGCAGCAAAAGCGGCAACCTGCGATATGCCAGGGTACCAGATCGCGGGACAAAGCGGATGGCATTGAGCACCAACAAAATCGCCAGCACCACAAAAACTATCTGTAGAGGCTTATGTAGCAGGGTGACGATTTCCACATTCCCGTACATCTGTCCCGCCATCCCCAAGACCGCAAGCAGGCACATCATAGCAATGCCTAACGTCAACCAGCGATATGTTGGCGCACGAACACCTGGAACAACAACCTGAATGTATTCCCCAGGAACTAGCGACAACGGCATGTCGGACGCTGATATTTCAGGCAAGGCGGG
>PHCL01000097.1 GCA_002842195.1 Betaproteobacteria bacterium HGW-Betaproteobacteria-20
ATAAAATGCATAGCCGCCCATATTAAAAAACGCTGACCAACTTTCCCATTGCATTATGTTTTTACTCCTGCGGTTTCTTTTACTGATAGCTCTTTCACCCAATCTGCACTACGTTCACGCTCAAGCATAATGCAGCGTACACGCATTAGTGCAACAGCAATGGTATACATCCAGAATGCTAACGCCATCAACAACATGCCAAGCAACATAGTCGCTGCCATTTTTGGCGCTGCGCCCATGTTAATGCTTGAGCCTTGATGCAAGGTATTCCACCATTTTACTGAAAAGTAAATAATCGGCACATTCACCACACCAACCAATGCCAGCAAGGCCCCAGCACGATCCGCTTTACGCGGTTCATCTATAGATGCTTGCAAGGCCATGAAACCCAGATATAAAAACAGCAAAATCAATTCAGAAGTTAATCGCGCGTCCCACACCCACCACGTACCCCACATGGGCTTACCCCATAACGAGCCGGTCACAAGCGCAATTAAAGTGAATATAGCGCCCGTTGGAGCCAGCGCCTGTGCCATCATGGCAGATAACCTTGCGTTAAGCGCCAAACCCAGCCCAGCCCAGCCCGCCATCACAATGTAAATCAGCATCGACATCCAGGCCGCAGGCACATGCACAAAAATAATGCGGTAGGCCTCACCTTGCTGAAAATCAGTTGGCGCAATGGCAAAACTAATGTAAAGCCCAGCAACCACTAAAATAGCGGCCAGGCCGGCAAACCATGGAATCATTTTGCCCGCTAAGGGATAAAATGTCTGTGGAGAAGAATATTTAAACCAATTGATGCTCATAATTAAGATTTACTCTACTTTAAATTCTATAGAACGCTATTCTACAGACACGCGTAAGGCAGCGGCGGTAGCTAAAGGTGCCAGCACTAAAGCTAATAAAGAACACGCTGCCAGCAATGAAAGGTGCGCTTCTGCACTCATGCCATGTTGACTGGCTGCTACGGCCCCCGCCCCAAAAATCAGCACAGGAATATACAATGGCAACACTAACAAAGCAACCAATAAACCACTGCCGCGTACACCCAGTGTAAGTGCTGCGCCAATAGCGCCAATTAAGCTTAAGGCCGGCGTACCCAACAATAGGGAAACTACCAATATTAGCAGTGCTTCGTTTGGCAAGGCATATTGCAGGCCGATTAACGGCGCCAGCAACACTACCGGCAAACCACATACCAGCCAATGCGCTAGAATCTTCGCGGTGACTAACAAGGCCAATGGCTGCGGCGCAAGCAACATCTGCTCTAAGCTGCCATCGGCAAAGTCAGCGGAAAATAACCGCGTAAGTGAAATCATCCCAGCCAACAAAGCCGCCACCCAAAGCACGCCAGGCGCGATACTGCTTAACACCGCTGGCTCCGGGCCTATGCCCAGAGGAAAAAGACTGGAGACAATTAAGAAAAAGAACAACGTTGTCGCAACGTCCGAGCGTCTACGCAAAGCCAACAAGAGATCGCGTCTTAGTACTGTCAGCCAGGCATTATTCAAGCGCTGAGCCTTAATGTCTGTGTGGATTGCGCGTTGATGGCAACATCTTGATGTGTAGTGATGATAGTCATACCGCCGTTAGCCATATGTTCACCAAGCCGTGAAGCTAACACTTCAACCGAGGCTGCATCCAATGCTGCAAATGGTTCGTCCAAAATCCACAGTTTACTTTTGCTTAACCAAAGTGTGGCAAGCGCCACCCGCCTTTTTTGCCCTTGTGAAAGCACACGTACTGGCAGGTTTGCACAACGCGCTATGCCTATTGCCGCCAAAGCCGTTTGTGCGCCTTCTTCACTCACAGGATTCCCGGCTAAATGCGCGCTAATTTGCAAATTCTCTTGCGCTGTCAAATCATCTTTCAATCCGTTTAAATGCCCAAGATAGGTTAGGTCAGAAAGGTAATTTTCGGCATCTTGCCTGATTTTTTTACCACACCAAAAAACTGTACCAACTTCTGGCATTAAAAGCCCGCATAACAAACGTAACAAGCTGCTCTTACCGCTACCGTTCTCGCCTAACACGTATAGCAAACCACCTGCTTCTAGTTCAAAATTTATATTTTTAAACAACAAACGATCACCACGCAAGCAAGCCAAGCCTTGTGCTGTTAACATGATCTAAATGTCCAGGCGTTACTTGATGAAACTGAAATGACAGGGTATGCGAACATGGTCGTTGATTGTATCATTCTCGTTATTTACGTCCAAGCAGATTTCAAACCTGCAATAAATTAGTTAGACTCTAGTAATTAAAAATTCCAGTAATTAAATTTAAGCCATTTAACTCAACCCATAAAAATTTATATCCATGAAATTCATACCATTAATTTTCTGCTGTTGCTTAATCGCAGCCTGTAATGAACCTGCCAACACGACTGGCGAGGTTGAAATCGGCAGTATTCTGCGTGACATACCGATGAATAGCTTTACCGGTGACATCAGAAAGTTTTCTGCATACCGTGGCAAGCCGCTCATTATCAATGTTTGGGCTAGCTGGTGTGGGCCTTGCAGAGCAGAAATGGCTTCGCTTGAGCAATTATCCAACCGCTTTAATGGCAAGCAGTTTAATATTATCGGCATTTCTACCGATGACAACGCCAGCGCGGCCGCTGTAGCCATCAAACAATCAAAATTGACGTTTGCTAACTACCTGGATCATGACGTAATGCTAGAGAATATGCTGGGGGCGAGTTCCATTCCACTCACCATTTTGGTAGATGCGTATGGTCGAGTACTTCTAAAAGTGCGTGGCTCACGTGAATGGGATAGCCCTGAATCATTAAGGCTGATTGAGCAGACTTTTCACATTAAGTTAGAATAATGCGCCTATTTACAAACGACTGCTCCCTGAGCCTGTCGAAGTAATTGCGGCGCCCTGAACTTTAATCCATTATGCAAACCTTTCGACGGGCTCATGGAGCGATATTGCTTGCGAAGCCAGTCTTCACACAACGCCATTTGCCACATCTTCCAGCACCTCTAAAAACGCATCGCCGTAACGCTCCAGCTTAGCTTGTCCTACGCCTGCAATCTGGCTCATTTCGGTTAAACTTTCAGGTTTACGGTTTAAAATTTCCAATAGCGTGCTGTCATGGAAAATTACATACGGCGGTACGCCTTGCTCTCGAGCGAGTTCCATGCGCTTGGCTTTCATCGCTAACCATAACGGGTCATCAACCACTTCTGCATAAGCGTCTTTAGCACGGGCGCCGCGTTCAGCTTTGCTGACTTTACGTGTAGATATAACCTCCGCGTCACGGCGTAGCCAAACGTCACTTTCACCTTTTAATACCGGCTTGGCAGATTCAGCCAGCTTTAAGCCCCCATAAGCTTCAATATCGCTAATCAGATAACCGCCAGCGACCAGTTGCCGATACACGCTGCTCCATTGTGCCGGTGAAATGGCCTTACCTATGCCGAAGGTGCTTAAGTTTTCATGCGAGAATTGCATCACTTTGGGCGTAGCTTTACCTAGCAAAACATCAATTAAATGCACTACGCCAAAGCGCTGTCCTGTACGGTACACACAGGAAAGCGCCATTTGTGCGGCTTGCGTGGCATCCCACGTATCGATGGGGCTTAAACAGTTATCGCATTGCCCGCAATTACCAGCGTGCTGTTCGCCAAAATAGCGTAATAAAGTCTGATGGCGACAACTGGTAGATTCGCAAAAACCTAACAGTGCATCCAGTTTTTGCCGTTCCACTTGCTTGCGCTCTTCAGGCGCATCGCCAGAATCCAGCATTTTGCGCATGCTTACCACATCGCTTAACCCGTAGGTCATCCAAGCGTTAGCAGGCAAGCCATCGCGTCCTGCACGCCCAGTTTCCTGATAATAACCTTCCATGCTTTTGGGCAAATCCAAATGTGCCACGAAGCGTACATTTGGCTTATCAATACCCATACCAAAAGCCACGGTAGCGACCATAATCACACCCTCTTCACGCAAAAATCGTCGCTGGTTTTGGTTGCGAACACTGGCATCCAGGCCTGCGTGGTAAGGCAAAGCATCCCAGCCGCGCGACTTTAGCCACTCGGCCGTTTCTTCTACCTTGCGGCGCGATAAACAATAAATGATGCCTGCATCATTGGCATGTTCGGTTTCTAAAAATGCTTCTAACTGTTGACGCGCACTGGCTTTTAGCATGACTCGGTAACGGATATTCGGGCGGTCAAAGCTAGAGACAAACTGGCGCGCATCTTCCAACTTTAATCGCTCCACAATTTCAGCGCGTGTAGGCGCATCAGCCGTGGCGGTAAGCGCAATGCGCGGCACATCTGGAAAACGCTCGTGCAACACGGTCAGTTTGCGGTATTCTGGCCTAAAGTCATGTCCCCATTGCGACACGCAATGTGCCTCATCAATGGCAAAAAGCGCAATGCCTGCACCTTCCTGAATTTGTTCTAACAGCGCCAAAAAACCCGATGTTAATAACCTTTCAGGCGCCACATACACAATCTGCAAATGCCCGCGCATCAACTGTGCGCTGATTTCACGTGCTTCATCAGCATCTTGGCTGGAATTCAGAAATGCCGCCCGCACTCCCAGTTGTTTTAAGGCATCCACCTGGTCTTGCATCAGCGCGATGAGCGGCGAAACAACAATACCAACACCCTCACGCAACAATGCTGGCAACTGATAGCATAAGGATTTACCCCCGCCCGTCGGCATTAACACCAGCGCATCGCCACCAGCTACTACATGCTCCACAACGACCTCTTGTTCACCGCGAAAAGTGGAATAACCGAAAACGTCATGCAGAGTTTCATGCAGGATTTGTAGTGTAGAGGAGTTTGACATGGGCATTATTGTACACCTCGGTCTAATGTAATCATGCTGGTTTGGCTTTCTACTTAATGCTTCGCCTTACAATATGATTACCCGCATGTTATTACGCAACAACGTATGAAAGGATGATTTTCTAGCGTAGGGAATTGTGATTGATTGGTCGTAGCGGTATATGGCAGATAACGCTACACTCATCTGCCATACTATCGCTAAACTTTGGCCGGCAATTAGAATAACCGAAGGGAGTTAGAGCGTAGAATGCGCCCCATCACATAGCGGTTTATTTTCGCTGTGTTTACAGCCGCAAAAATAAACCGTCTTACTCTCCGTTGCATCATATTTTACTGGTGCAAAGCCTGTGTCTTTATGCGCACAATCGCAAAATGGCTGGGTTTTGCTTTGCCCGCAGGCACACCAGTAATAGCTCTTACCTGCTTCTACGTCAACTGGGTAGGGAGATTTTTGTGGGACATGCACTTTCATTGATTGCTCCTGATAGTTAGTGTAGCGTTGATTGTTTATCACCCTCGTGTTCGCGAGGATGACCGGCGAGGTACATTAATTTTTTAACGTATCATTGACACGCCAGAACCCAGTCATTACCGACTAAGCCGTGTTATCTGGTAGGGCGTGCGAGGTTCGAACTCGCGACAAATGGATTAAGAGTCCACTGCTCTACCAACTGAGCTAACACCCCAAAATAAAACTCATTGCTTTGTATAATTGTACGCTAATTATTATGCGACCAGTTTAACACGCCAAAATCGGCAATAAAATATAATGGATGTCTGTACTTCTGAATTTAGCTTTCAGCATAGCAACCAGATTTTGCAAATCAGTCACCTTTGCATGCATCATAAACTGAACACGCTGCTGCCTGCCGGTCACCTGCTCGACAATGCTAAGTTCAACACCATCGCCATGAACTGTACCGTGGCCACTCACTTTATTACTGGTAAAGCCTGAAATTTCGACTTGCTGTAACAACACATCAACTAACATTTCTTCTAAAGTTGGCGGCACAATCAAAATTAATAGACCTTGCGGTGCTAAATTTTGCAATACTGTTTCTTGCGTCATCATTCCGCTCCTATTTAAAAAATCTACGGTAAAAAATGGGTAGTAACACCAGTGTTAGCGCAGTTGAGCTGACCAAACCGCCAATCACAACAATAGCCAGAGGTTTCTGAATCTCCGAGCCTGGCCCTGTGGCAAACAATAGTGGGACTAGGCCAA